>JBEGIR010000055.1 GCA_040224245.1 Puniceicoccaceae bacterium
AGTTGCTTTCTTTGATAGGTTAATCGATTCAATGTTAGCAATGTCCCCTATTATAGAAAGCAACGTGCCAGATTTGTAAGTTATTGATAATCAATAGATGAATTTTTGAAGAAAGGAATTATCTTGCAAATTGCAAGAGCTTGAGGCCCCTCTTTCGTGCAATTTGCAAGATTCCGGCGATAGCTGATGTTCGCAGATTCAATCACCGGATGAATGTCA
This sequence comes from Puniceicoccaceae bacterium, assembly GCA_040224245.1. Lineage (NCBI taxonomy): Bacteria > Pseudomonadati > Verrucomicrobiota > Opitutia > Puniceicoccales > Puniceicoccaceae > Puniceicoccaceae bacterium. Next base: position 220 of record JBEGIR010000055.1, read on the forward strand.
TCGGGGAAGATCAAAAAAGAGGATTTCGGCATCTTCCAGAGCAGTGATTCCGAAAGGAGCCTCGTCTTCGATGGCAAGGGCATCTCCGCTTCCCAGTCTCACATCTTCACTGCTCAGTTGCCCCTCAATCAGGTGCAGATAGGCTTTGCGCCCAGATCGGCTCGGGACGGATAGTGATGTTCCCTGAGCCAAACGGGCGACCCAGACCTGGGCGTCCTGATGCAGGCTGAGTGCTCCTTCGAGGGGTTTGTCAGTGGGTGCGAGCAGAGGAATCCACTGATTCGCGTGGGACTCCCAGTCGATGTCCAGCTCGGCGTAGGCGGGGTCCAGTCCCCGGGTGTCGGGTTCAATCCATATTTGCAACAGGTGGGTGCGTTCGTCCCGTGAAGGATTGAATTCGCTGTGATTCACTCCTGTTCCCGCTCGCATGAACTGGATGCGACCCGGTCGGATGGTGGCACGGTTTCCCATGCTGTCCTCGTGAGTGAGCGCACCGTGGGTCACGTAGGAGAAGATCTCCATATCGCGGTGGGGGTGCATGGGAAATCCCCGGCCGGGGTCAATCCAGTCGTCGTTGAGCACGCGCAGTGGACCCCAGCCCATGTTTGAAGGATCGTAATAGTCACCGAATGAGAAGCTATGGCGGCTCTTCAACCAACCAAAGTTGGCGAGACCTCGATCCTGGGATGAGCGAAATGTTTTCATGATCAAGTGGAGTTTGGGTTCTGAAACGAAGAACCTCCGGTATCGGCAGGATCCGGAGGTTCGCGATGTTGTGATGTATCAAATACGCTGAATGCCAGGCCTGATTATTTTGCGTGAAAACCGGCGATACTGAGTTTCAGTTCGATTTCGTCGGCAACTTTGTCCTCATTTTGTCCGGCGTTGATTCCAAATTCACTGCGCAGAATGGTGAAATCAGAGCGGATTACCAAGATGTCGCCCTGCATTCCCTGGTTGCGATCTGCGAGCTTGCCAGGCAGATAAGTGAGCGTGACAGGAAGTTCAAGTTCCTTGGTTGTGCCCTTGATGGTGATCGATCCTTTGGCGGTTGCCGAGTATTTCGATCCCTCCTTTTTCACATCCTTGAGCTTCTTCGCAGTGAAGGTGATGGTGGGGTGGTTTTCCACATCCATCCAGCTTCCACCTAGCATGTGGTCGCGCATCATTGAGTTGGCGACCATGAGCGTGGTGGTGTCCAGCGTGATTGTTCCTGAAGTTTTTTCAGGATGTTCCGGATCGAATTCCACGGTTCCACTGATGCCATTTGCAGTTCCGCTGATGTATTCAAGCGGGGCATCCATGGAGAATGCGACGTTGTTGACGCCCTTGGGATCCTTAAAATCGAAGGAAGCTGCATGGGCTTGCGTGAATGTGATGGCCGCGACAGCGACCAGACTGATGGTTTTGATGACCTTGTTCATGATGATTTGGGTAATGAGTTCGATTTATGGGTTGATTTAAAAAAAACGGATGCGGCGAGCAGGGCGGCCGCGATGGCAGTACCGGCGATGGGAAGTTCGATCCCAAAACTCAGGCCTTTTTCGTATTCGGTGTATTCAATGCCAGTGATTTCATCCACATGCGGAATGGCTTTTTCCGTGGTGGTCCAGCCGATGCGAGCTCCATGAAAGAACCAGATGGAGAGGGAGCTGAGTAAAACAAGCGCGGCAGTTATTCGGAGTGCGATTTTCATGAGCGATGATAAAACGAGTGAAAGTTGAGTTTGATTGTGAATGTGGCACGGACATCAGGAAGCCTGATGCAGGGATTGGGCGTGATAACCCAACTTTTTGAGCAGAGCGACCAGGGTCTGGCGTTCGGAAGCGTCAAGCACCGAAGTTGCGCATTCGAGCGCAGCCGCATGCTGATGAAGATTGGGTTCGATCACTTCGCGACCCTCAGCAGTGAGTTCGATTCGCACGATGCGACGATCTTCGGGATCGGACAGGCGGCGCACCCAACCCCGTTTTTCGGCACGATCGACGGCAGTGGTGATGGACCCACTGGTCAACCCCACCTTCTTCCCGATCATGCTGACTGGAGTGGGTCCCTTGTGCAGCAGGATTTCCAGAATTGCAAAATCGGATATGCCGCCAATCCCGAGACTGGCAATGCTTTGCTTGTCCAAGTACTCCATTGCTTTGTAGGCCTTCCAGAGCACCAGCCAAACATGCATGCCGGATTGGGTTGTCGTTGAGTTCATGCCAACAAACTTGAAGAAAAGTATCTTGATGTCAAGATAAATAATGCGATTTTTTCAAACCCCACGCAAAATGGCTCTGGATGTGGAATGGGTAACGCAAAACGCCCGCAGTGAATGCTGCGGGCGTTTTGTTGTAGGTGAAGAATTTTGAACGGTGCTCTCTGAATCAGGGCAGACGCGTGGTGCCCATCAGGAAGCGATCTACCTCTCGTGCAGCTGCACGACCTTCATTGATCGCCCAGACCACCAGGCTCTGCCCACGGCGGCAGTCGCCAGCGGCAAAGACCCCGGGTACGTTGGTGTGGAACTTGCCGTAGGGTGCACTGATGTTCGAACGTGCATCGGTCGTGAGTCCGAGTTCAGCAATGGGTTTTGGGTCAGGCCCGAGAAAGCCCATTGCCAGGGTCACCAACTGCGCAGGCAAGGTGCGACGAGTGCCCTCCTTCTTTTGGGGGACAAACTGACCAGACTCATTCTTGCCCCACTCGATTTCGACAATCTCGAGTCCTGCAAGGTTCCCTTGCTCGTCCGAAACAAAACGTTCGGTCATCACCAGGTAGGTGCGGGGATCTGCTCCCTGAACCGCTGCAGCTTCCTCCTGTCCATAGTCCATTTTGTAGACCTTGGGCCATTCGGGCCATGGATTGTCGGGCTGGCGCTCCATGGGGGGTTTGGGAAGGATTTCAAGTTGCACGACGCTACGCGCGCCCTGACGGATGGATGTCGCCACACAGTCGGTACCCGTATCGCCACCACCGATCACCACGACATCTTTTCCCTTTGCATGGAGTTCCGGCAGGGACCCATCAAAGCCATTGTCGAGCTGGTGTTTTGTATTGGCGGTCAGAAAATCCATCGCAAAGTGCACGCCATTGAAGTCCCGACCTTCCACTGGTAGATCCCGGGGAACCGTGGCTCCCGTGCAGAAAATCACCGCATCGAATTGCTCCTTGAGTTCTTTTGCCGTGATATCGGTTCCGATCTCGGTATGGGTGATGAATTGAATGCCTTCGCTCTCCATCAGCTTTACCCTCCGCGTGACGACCTCTTCCTTGTCGAGCTTCATGTTGGGAATGCCATACATGAGCAGGCCGCCGATGCGGTCCGCACGTTCATAGACGGTGACCGCGTGTCCGGCCTGATTCAGCTGGTCTGCGCAGGAGAGACCTGCCGGTCCAGATCCCACCACGGCGATCTTCTTTCCGGTGCGGACTTCGGGAATGTGGGGGGTTACCCAGCCTTCAGCCCATCCCCGGTCAATGATGGCACACTCGTTGTTTTTGATGGCCACCGGAGGCTCAATCACTCCGAGAACGCAGCTGCCCTCGCAGGGTGCAGGGCATACCCGACCCGTGAACTCAGGGAAGTTATTCGTCTTGTGCAGTCGCTCCAAAGCTTCCTTCCAGCGTCCCTTGTAGACCAGGTCATTCCACTCAGGAATCAGGTTATTGACCGGGCAACCACTGGCCATGCCAGAGAAGATCAAGCCAGTGTGACAGAAGGGCGTGCCGCAGTCCATGCAGCGCGCACCCTGTTTGCGGTGAAAATCCTCATCCGGATGAGCCTTGAACTCCTTCCAGTGTTTGATGCGTTCGAGCGGAGCATCCTCCGATACGGTTTGTCGTTCGATTTCTAAAAAGCCAGTTGGTTTTCCCATGATTTCGCTTGGTTTCGATGGTTCCTGTTGCAGACGTTGAGTGGCGGATCAGTTTCCACCAACGCGGGAGATATCCTTGAGGTTCTCCTCAAACGCGGCCATGGCGGCCTCGTCTCCGGACAATCCCTGCTCCTCGACTTTTCGGAAACAGTTCAACATGCGTTCGTAGTCGCGAGGCATGACCTTGTAGAATTTCGGCAGCTCCGACTCCCAGTTCTCCAGAATATACTGGCCGCGTGTAGACCCCGTCAGTTCGACGTGCTTCTCGATGCGCTGCTTCAGGGTCTGCAGATCCTGATCCTCGCATTCCACCACGCGATACAGGTTGACCATATCCATGTTGATCTGGGAGTCAAAATCTCCATTGATGTCATAGACATAGGCAACCCCTCCGGACATGCCTGCGGCAAAATTCCGACCTGTCGCACCCAGGCAAATCACCTCGCCTCCGGTCATGTATTCGCAACCGTGGTCACCCACGCCCTCAACGACGGCCCGGACCCCCGAGTTGCGCACGCAGAACCGTTCCCCGGCAATACCGCGAATGAAGGCCTCGCCCTTGATCGCACCATAGAATGCCACGTTACCGATGATGATGTTGTCCTCGGCGACAAATTTCGACCCCCTTGGCGGATAGACGATGATTTTTGCACCGGAAAGACCCTTACCGACGTAGTCGTTGGCGTCTCCTTCCAGTTCAAAACGCATGCCGTGTGGTGCAAAAGCACCCAGCGATTGGCCTGCACTACCGTTGAACTTGAGTTCAATCGTATCCTCGGGCAGACCCTCACTGCCGTAGCGGCGGGAGATCTCACTGCCTGTGATGGTCCCGACCACACGATTCACATTGATGATGGGCAACTCCACTTTCACCTTTTCGCCACGTTCGATGGCGGGTTTGCAAAGCTTGAGCAGATGCGTGTTGTCGAGAGCCTTGTCCAGCTCGTGATCCTGTTCCTTTTGGCAGTAGGTTCCCACCTCTGGACCGACGTCCGGTTTGTGGAAAATACTGGTGAGGTCGATTCCCTTGGCCTTCCAGTGATGCACGGCTTCGGCTGTGTCGAGACATTCGACATGTCCAACCATATCACTGATCGTTCGGAATCCGTTTTCGGCCATCAGCTCGCGCAATTCCTGTGCGATGAAACGCATGAAATTGACCACGTGCTCGGGCTTGCCCGTGAAGTTCTTGCGAAGCTCCGGATTTTGGGTCGCCACACCGACCGGGCAGGTGTTCTTCTGGCATACCCGCATCATCAGGCATCCCATTGTCACCAGAGGTGCTGTGGCAAAACCAAACTCTTCCGCTCCCAGCAGGGCCGCAATCGCGACATCGCGTCCGGTCTTGAGCTGTCCGTCCGTCTCCAGTACTACGCGGCTTCGCAGGTCGTTCAGCAAGAGAATCTGGTTGGTTTCGGCAAGTCCCAGTTCCCAAGGAGCACCCGCATTGTAGATCGACGACGATGGGGACGCGCCCGTGCCACCATCGTGACCCGAGATCAGGATGACATCGGCGTGACCCTTGGCAACGCCCGCCGCAATCGTGCCCACGCCAACCTCGGCGACGAGCTTGACATTGACCCTTGCGCGGGTGTTGGCGTTTTTGAGGTCGTGGATCAGTTCCGCGAGGTCCTCAATCGAATAAATGTCGTGGTGGGGTGGGGGTGAAACGAGTCCCACTCCCGGAGTTGAATGGCGCACCTTGGCGACCCAGGGATAGACCTTCGATCCGGGCAATTCTCCCCCTTCGCCGGGCTTGGCCCCCTGCGAGATCTTGATCTGGATTTCATCCGCATTGACCAGATATTCGCCAGTGACTCCAAAGCGACCGGATGCCACCTGCTTGATAGCAGAACGTTTGCTGTCCCCATTTGGCAGAGGGATAAAGCGTTCGGGATCTTCTCCCCCTTCGCCGGTGTTAGATTTTCCGCCGATCCGGTTCATCGCAATCGCGAGAGTTTCGTGAGCCTCCTTGGAAATGGAACCGTAAGACATCGCACCCGTTTTGAAGCGCTTGGTGATGGCTTCGATGGGTTCGACCTCGTCGATGGAGATGGGCTTGCGGTTGCCCTTGAAACGCATCAGTCCCCTCAAGGTGCAGAGGTGTTCGCTCTGGTTGTTCACCTTTTCAGCGTATGCTTTGTAAACATCATAGGAGCCAGTGCGCACGGCCTTTTGCAGCAGGCTGATGGTTTCGGGATTGAACAGGTGGTATTCTCCATCCTTGCGCCATTGATACATCCCACCTGTATCCAGTGCGCGTTCCTCGGCCTCGATGTGGCGATCCGGGAATGCGGCGCGGTGGCGCATGAGGGATTCCTCTGCGATCTGGTCCATGCCCGAACCCTCCAGACGGCTGGCAGTTCCCTTGAAATACTTGTCCACCACATGGGTGTTCAGCCCGATGGCTTCAAAAATCTGTGCACCGCGATAGGACGCTACGGTGGAGATTCCCATCTTCGCCATCGTTTTCACGACACCCTTGATGGAACCCTTCAGGTATTGGTAAACGGCCTTATCAAAGTCGATGTCGAGCATTTGATCCTGAATCATCTTGTACAGGGACTCGAATGCCATGTATGGATTGATGAGATCAGCACCATACCCAATCAGCACGGCAAAGTGGTGCACCTCGCGCGCTTCACCGGTTTCAAGGATGATCGAAACTTTCGTGCGTGTGCCGTTTTGAACCAGATGATGGTGCAATCCACCCATCGCGAGCAGGGTTGGGATCGCGGCATGGTCGCGGTCGATGTTCCGGTCTGAAACGATGACGAGGTTCACTCCGGCCTCAACCATCAGGTCGACCTTGCGGCAGAGCTGTTCCATGGCAGCTTCGAGGCCCTCCCCGTTGGAGTTCGCAGGGAAGAGCGCATCCACAGTGGCTGCCTTGAAACCCCGCTCCTGGATGTTGCGCAGCTGGGCAAGCTGGCGGTTGTCAATGAGCGGGTTCGTGAACCGGATCATGCGGCAACTCTCGGGAGTGGGGTTGAGCAGGTTGCCTTCCGACCCGACGAAAGTTTCCGTCGCCGTCACCAGTTCTTCACGGATGCAGTCGAGTGCTGGATTCGTAACCTGGGCAAAAATCTGCTTGAAGTACTGGTAGAGGTGCTTCGATTTGTTTGAAAGCACAGCCAGTGGTGTGTCGTTGCCCATGGATGCGATCGGCTGGACGCCGCTGCGAGCCGTGGGTTCGAGAATGTAGCGCAGATCCTCGTAGGTGTAACCGAATGCCAGTTGACGCTCGAGGATACGGGATTCGTCGATGGCGGGCACGCTTTTGGGCTCCGGAAGATTCTCTTCCTTGATGCGATATTGATCCAGGTATTCCTGATACGGCTTGCGGCTGTAGATGCGTTCCTTGATCTCCTCGTCGGGCACAATTCGACCCTCGTTCATGTCCACGAGGAACATGCGCCCGGGTTGCAGACGTCCCTTTTTGACGACGGTCAGTGGGTCGAGGTCTGGAATCACTCCCACTTCCGAGGCCATGATCACGAGATCATCTTCGGTGACGTAATAGCGGCTAGGGCGCAGACCGTTGCGGTCGAGCACGGCTCCGATCTGATACCCGTCCGAAAATGTGATGGATGCGGGGCCATCCCAAGGTTCCATCATGCAGGCGTGGTACTCGTAAAAAGCCCTTTTGGCGGGATTCATGTGCTGGTGACGCTCCCACGGCTCGGGGATCATCATCATCACCGCGTGGGCTAGATCGTAGCCGCCCAGATGCAAAAACTCGAGCGTATTGTCGAAGCGAGCGGAATCGGACCCGTCTTCCACAACGACGGGGAAAATCTTTTTCATGTTGTCGCCAAACAGGTCCGTTTCGCAAAGGGCCTGGCGGGCTTTCATGTTGTTTTCATTACCCATGATGGTGTTGATTTCACCATTGTGGGCCATAAAGCGGTTCGGGTGAGCACGGGACCAGCTTGGAAAAGTATTGGTCGAAAAGCGCGTGTGCATGAGTGCCAGCGCCGATTCGAAATCCTCGTCGTGAAAGTCGTGAAAATACTCTGCGAGCTGACAGGGCGTCAGCATACCCTTGTACACCATGGTACGGGAGGATAGTCCCGTCACATAGAAATATTCTCCGCCCGGGAAATGGTTCGACTGGTTGCGATGCACGTCACCGAACTGACTTGGGATCTCATTGGTGCGGATGGCGTTGACGATCTGCTTGCGGATCAGAAAGAGCTTGCGCTCAAACTCCATCGTCGTGCGGATGTCAGCACTCTTTTTGATGAAGACCTGCTTGATTGCCGGTTCATAACGACCGGACGTTTTGCCGAGAATCTCACTTTTCACCGGGACCGTGCGCCATCCGATGAACTTTTGTCCCTCTTCCTTGATGATGTGCTCGAAAAGCTGCATCGCAGCTTCGCGTTCGCTGGGTTCGGGTGAGAGGAATACCACGCCGGCACCGTATTCTCCTTCGGGTGGCAGCTCGATATCCTTTTTTGCCATTTCCTTGCGCAGAAATTTATCCGGCATCTGAATGAAAATACCTGCACCGTCTCCGGTATCCGGATCGGAACCGCTGGCTCCACGATGAATCATCTGGGTGTTCATCGTAAGCGTTTTTTCGATGATATCATGGGAGCGCTTGCCCTTCAGGTGGGCGATGAAACCAACTCCACAGGAGTCTTTTTCCCGGGATGGATCCCACAGGCCTTGTGGCTCGGGCCATCCTAATGGTGATGTTTTGGAATCGGGCATAATCAAACAGTCTTTCACTTGTCGGCGGTTGTGTGCATGCGGGCACGGAAAAGTGGTTTTCGGAAAACCGCGGTCACAGCTAGGGGATAAATTCCGAATTTCCAAGAGAAAATTGTGGGATCCCTCCGGATGCGATCCACCTTTCAGCTCGTGTGCGGCACGAGTTTTCGGGTTTCCTACGCAAAGTGAGTTCAAAGGAGGCAGATGAGTCAACTTCCGAAAATGCGTTTCTTGTGAACTTCTGGGACCGTTGATTAGCTGCGATTGACGATTGGTGGGTTGAGACATGCATTCGACCGATATTCTTTCAGATTCTGGTGACTCTATTTTTCTGACTGTTCAGTGTATATCAGCCTCGCGCTACTATATATCGTGGATTCTTTGAGTTGGAAATTTCGTGCAATTTTCGAATTTTTTCTGTAACAAAGGGTTCACTGTCATCGTTAGGTGCGGTATTCACTCATCCATTCCAGCAACAACATCCATCAACTTCTCCCCGAGCGGAGCATCCGTTCCGCGTGCATGGGACTGTTTCATCATGAATTGTAAGCATTTGCTGAAGTCCAGATTTCTGGCGTTTGCGCTCGTGTGCACCCCGCTCGTGCCGCAGGCCTCTGCCGAAATGATTTCGTTGAACGATGCGCTCTATGAGGCGCTGGAATCCAACTTAACCCTGCGCATCAACGCCTACCAGGCACTGTTGCGTGAGCAGGAGGTTGAGTCTGCGCGGGCGATCTTTGATCCCACGCTCGTGGGTTCGATCAATACCAGTCACCAGGAACAGGATTGGACGCAGTCCGAATCTGATCGATCCAGTGTCTCTCTGGGTTTGTCAAAGCGCTTACAGTCCGGTACGTCCTTGTCGCTGCAATCGAATTACCTGATGAATGATGGGAGTCGTTTTGATTCCTCACTCAACCAGGAAATCGGTGGCAACCTCAGCCATAATAGTGGCATCACGCTTTCCATTCGCCAACCCCTGCTGCAGGGATTTGGCAGGGCAGTCAACATGGCCAATATCTGGAAAGCCGAAGCTTCGCTTGCAGTTGCCCAACTCGATTATAAGAACAACCTGCTCGATACCATCAACCAAACGGAGAAAGCTTATTGGCAGGTTGCGTTCCAGGATGCGCAGGTAGAACTCTCGAAATCCAGTGTGACACTGGCCAAAAATCTGGTGGAGGAAACCGAACAACGCGTCGAATTGGGGTTGGCCACACGCCTGGACCTGCTGCAGGCACGTGCCAATCTCGCTTCGCAGCAGGAGTCACTGATTGACTCGCAGCGAGCACTCAAGGATGCGGAAGATGCATTGTTGCTGGTCATGGGACGCTTGGATTCGAACTATGAGGATGTGCCGGTTGAAGTTGCCGATCTCGCCGATCCGAGTCGCGAATTCCCCTCGCTGGATCAAGTGTGGGCGGGTGCTCTGGCGCAGGACCTCGACTTGCTCATTCAGCAGACCCAGATCGAAAGTCTCGGATTTGACAAGGTGCTGGCAAAGGACCGCAACCGTTCCGAACTGGATGTGGTGGTATCGGGTTCCACGGCTGGATACGACAGTGAGCGGGGGTCGAAGTCATTTTGGGGTGCGTTCGAACCACAGGGACATGATTGGGGTGTGGGACTTGAACTCAATGTGCCGATTGGCAAACGTGCCAGCAAGGCACAACTGCGACAGATCGATGCAACCATCGAACGCGAATACCTGCGTTTGGATCAGCTTGAGCAATCCCTCTTCCTCGATGTGCGACAGGCATGGCGCAGCTATCAGGTGAGTCTCGAAAAGCTGGATGCTGCTCGCTTGACACTCGAACTTCAACAGGAGGCGTTTGACCAGGAGCAGGCCAAATACTCGGAGGGATTGGCCGTTTTTCGCGATGTGCAGCAGGCCCAGCAGGATCTGGATCGCGCACGCATCTCCGAACTCAATGCATGGTTTGCCGCGCTTCGGGCACTTTCCGATTTATCTCGACTGGATGGCAGCATCCTCGAACGCCACCGCATCAACCTGAACTTTAATTAATTGAATAACCGGGTGTCCCTTTGGTGACCCAACCCAAGCGCTCCGAACTCGGACCGAAACCCATTCATCCCATGGCCAAACGTAAGAAAAAAGGAAAACTCAAGTGGATCATCCTCATGGTGGTCGTGCTCGCACTCGCCATCGTTGGCGCAGTGGTTGCCAAGTCGAAGTCCGGCTCGAAAGGGGTGGAAGTCACCGTCGGGACATCCACTCGTGGGGACATCACCAGTATCGTGACCGCAACTGGTAAGATTTATCCAGAGGTAGAGGTAAAGATCTCCTCAGAAGTTGCTGGAGAAATCATCGAGCTACCCGTTAATGATGGTTCGCGCGTGAATAAGGGAGACGTGCTGGTGCGCGTCAACCCCGACACCCTTGAGGCGCAGGTTCATCAACAGGAAGCGGCACTGAGCGCGAGCAAGGCCACTGCAGCACAGGCAAAGGCGCAGATGCTAAAGGCGGAACTCGACCGCGAGCGCACCCAGAAAATGTTTGACCGCGGCTTTGCCACGCAGGAGGAGTTGGATCAAGTGCAAACCACACTGGATGTGGCAATCGCATCCCATCAAGCTGCCAACTTCCGAATCGAGCAGCAGGAAATGGAGCTGAAAGAAGCCCAAGACCGACTGAACAAAGCCACGACTTATGCACCTGTTGATGGCACCATCACCTCGCTGACGGCAGAATTGGGTGACCGTGTGGTAGGGACCGGACAATACGCCGGGACCGAAATCATGCGCCTTGCGGATCTGTCCAACATGGAGGTACGTGTGGATGTATCCGAGGCCGAGATTGTTGATGTCAAAATTGGAGATGCTGCGGATATCGAAATTGATGCCTTTCCCGATGAAAAATTTGTTGGGGTCGTCACCGAGATTGCAAACTCCGCCAAAACTGCCGGCAGCGGCAGCCAGGAACAGTTGACCACTTTTGAAGTCAAAGTGAGATTGTCTGTTGAGGATGATCGCTATCGTCCTGGCATGACGGCCACTGCAGACATCAAGACCAAAACCTCTTCTGACACTGTGCTCGTTCCGCTTCAGAGCGTGACCGTGCGCCAGAAGGAAGACGTCGAACGCCAACTCAACCCGAAGAAGAAGGGTGAGGAAAAGGATGAAACCAGCAAACCGGAAGAGACCGCTCAGGGTCCGCGTGGACCTGGAGGTCCGAACGGCAATCGCGCAAAACCGCGCGACTCCACCCAACGCGTGGTTTTTGTGGTCAAAGATGGCAAGGTATTGCTCACTCCGGTGGAAACCGGGATTGCAGACAATCGCAATATCGAGATCCTTTCCGGACTTGAGTCGGACACCAAGATTGTAACCGGAAGTTACGGGGTGCTCACCCGCACGCTCAACCATGAGATGGAAGTTCTGGAAAAGACCTCTCGGGGCATGGGCGAGCGCGGTCCGGGAAGGAGTGAATGATCATGCAGCCGTACACAAATTCAGGTGAGCCGATCATCGAGATCGCTGGAGTGCGCAAGATTTACAATCTTGGGCAAACCCAGGTGCGGGCTCTGGACGGCGTTGACCTGAAGATTTTCCCCAACGACTACGTAGCGATCATGGGACCCTCCGGAAGCGGGAAATCCACCATGATGAATCTGCTGGGTTGTCTTGATACACCAACAGAGGGAGTTTATCTGTTTGGGGGAGAGGATGTTGCGGATATGACGGATGATGAGTTGGCTGACATCCGCAATCGCCGCATTGGGTTTGTGTTTCAGAGCTTCAACCTGCTTCCCAGAGCCACGACGCTTCGCAATGTGGAGCTGCCGTTGGTGTATGCGGGCATCGATGCGTTCACGCGGGTCGAGCTGGCCGAGGCGGCCCTGCATCAGGTTGGGCTTTCTGACCGCATGGATCACCGCCCCAACGAGTTATCAGGGGGACAGCGCCAGCGCGTTGCAATCGCACGCGCCCTCGTGAATAAACCGTCCATTATTCTCGCAGACGAACCCACTGGTAACCTCGACTCGCGCACGGGTGAGGAAATCATGGCGCTCTTTGACGCCTTGCATCAGGCGGGCAATACCATCATTCTGGTTACACACGAAGACGACATCGCCCAGCATGCCAGACGCTGTGTTCGCCTGCGCGATGGCAAAGTGGAGTCCGATGTATTTGTGAACCAGCCAAACGCAGAAGTGGCCAACGGATGAAATTGCTGCTCAACGAGATCATTGAGAGTATCCGCATCGCACTGGAGCAGGTGAACCAGCACCGCATGCGTTCGCTGCTAACCGCGCTGGGGGTGATCATTGGGATCATCGCGGTCACTCTCATGGGAACTGCGATCAAAGGCATTGATATTGGATTTCGCAACAGTCTCGACATGTTGGGAACGGATACGTTTTACGTCGAAAAATGGCCATGGAGGGACGTGGGAGATGAATGGATGAAGTATCGCAACCGGCCCAATCTGCAGGCGTCCTATGCGAAGGATGTCAATGAGATCATCCAGGCCACTCCCGACTCCACCCTCATCATCGCGGTGCCAACGGTCTGGAGTCGACAGCGCATTGAGCGTGAGGATCGTGAGATCAGTGGGATCGACACGATGGGGACCAATGCAGATTATCCATTTACCGACAATGCGACGATTGAACACGGCAGGTTTTTCACCGATGCCGAAGCGGTTGCAGGGCGCAACGTAGTTGTGTTGGGATATGATGTGGCCCAAGCACTTTTCCCGGAAGGACATGAACAGGCCATCGGCAAGACAGTGAAGATCCGAAACATCAAATACACGGTCGTCGGAGTGTATGCCAAGCAGGGTAGTTTTCTTGGAATGCAAAGCTTTGATCGCAACGTGATCATGCCGCTGCCTTCCCTGCGCAAATTTTTTGTCAGTCGTTGGTGGAGTTCTGCGACCATCAAAGTTCAGAAGCGCGAAGAAGCGACCATTGCCGATGCACGGGATGAGATCATTGGCGCCATGCGCCGGGTCAGGGGACTTGAACCTGGCGAGGAAAACGACTTTGAGGTCAATCAGTCCGACGCCATCGAAGAGCAGTTGGGGCCGATCAAGCAGGGGCTTGCGCTGGCGGGATTTTTTGTGACCGGACTTGCACTGTTTGTGGGTGCGATCGGAATCATGAACATCACCTTTGTGAGTGTAAAGGAACGCACCAAGGAAATTGGAACGCGTCGGGCCATCGGTGCACGTCGTCGTTCGATTCTGATGCAATTTCTCACCGAATCGAGCATGATCTGCCTGCTTGGTGGCATCACCGGACTCGGCATTGCTTTTATTCTAAAGTCTGTGGTAGCTCAGTTTGCGCCTGATTTTCCGCTGGTGATGTCAGGAGAACTCATTCTGTTGGCGGTTTTGATTTCAATTGGGACGGGTGTGGTCTCTGGCTTTGCACCCGCTCTGCAAGCGGCTTTTCTGGATCCTGCGGAGGCATTGCGTCATGAGTAGTCAACCCACCCATTCTGCTGGCATTGGACGTCTCCGGCGCAACGATATGTTGCGCTTGGCATTTTCGTCACTGGGTGCAAACAAGTTGCGTACCGGGCTTACTGTAATGGGGGTTGCCATCGGCGTCTTTTCCGTGGTGGGCGTGATGACGGCACTCTCTGCAATTGGCCAGAGCATTGAGGGCGGTCTGAGTTTTCTCGGAGCCAACGTCTTTCAGATCCAGCGTGAACCGGCAATCCAGTTTGGCGGAGGTCGTGCGGAGTGGTGGCGCCGACCTCGCATCCAGCCGCGTCAGGCACAAGAGTTCAAGGACCTCATGGAGCAGCACGGCATTCCCGTGACATTGGTGGCGCAGGATGGTGGTGAGCGCGTCAAGTATAAGGACAAACTCACGTCCCCCCGCATCACACTGGTGGGGACCAACGAACATTTTCTCAACTCCAACAAATACGAGCTGAACTATGGCCGGAATCTCAATGATTCTGACCTCGAATTCAACCGGCCGGTCATCGTCATTGGACAGGAAATCGAAGAGGAACTCTTCCCCGCTGAACATCCGATCGGAAAGTCCATCATTGTGGATGGAGGACGCTATGAAGTGATTGGTGTTTTGAAAGAGCGTGGCGATATCTTTGGCCAGAGCATGGATGGCCTGGTTCTGATCCCGTTGCCTCGCTTTGTGGCGAACAACTGGAATCGATGGCGCAGTATGAACATGTCTGTTCAGGCTCCGAGCGCGGCACAGCTGGAGGAATACCAAGACATCGCAATTGGATACATGCGTATCGTGCGTGGTCTCGAACCCGAGGATGCCAACGATTTTGAGATCACTTCAAATGATGCGCTCAAGGAAGCGTTTGGCAACATTGCGCGCATCGTGGGGACCGGGGGGTTGCTCATCAGTGCGATTGCACTGCTCTGTTCGGGAGTGGGCATCATGAACATCATGCTGGTCAGTGTGACAGAACGCACCCGTGAAATCGGGGTGCGCAAGTCGCTCGGTGCGCGGCGATGGGACATCCTCAATCAGTTTTTGATCGAATCCGTCGTACTTTGCCAAATGGGAGCGGCAGTGGGCATTTTCATTGGCGTGCTAGCGGGCAATATTGTGGCATCAATGATGAATGTGGATGTGATCGTGCCCTGGAACTGGATCGGGATTGCTGTAATCGTCTGCTCGGTCATTGGAATTGGGTTTGGTTTCTATCCCGCTCTGCGTGCTGCGCGGCTCAATCCGGTCGATGCGCTTCGCTACGAATAACGCTGGCGACTGTGTCGCTTCCATGGTGGTTGCGTTCTGAAAATGCGTGTGTGAATGATCCATCAGGAACGCCCCAGCAGGAGTGGCAGGGCTTCATCCAGGCTGGCATCTTCAAAGCGAAAACCTGCGTCACTCAATGCGACAGGTTCCGCACCGATACCTCCCAGCAGTGCCTCATTTGCCATTGCACCCATAAGCAGCCGCAAGGCCAGCCCCGGAACCGGTAGAACGGCGGGTCTTCCCAGCGTACGGGCCAATTCCTTCGTAAATGCAGCATTGCTGGGTGGGTGGGGTGTACAAAGATTAAAAATGCCCGTCAGCTCGGGCTTTTCCACCAGAAATGTCAATGCGCGAACCAGATCGTGAATAGAGATCCAGGCGAAGGGTTGTTTCCCGTTTCCGAGTCGCCCCGCAATGCCGAGGCGGAAGGCTGGCAGCATCTTGGCGAGTGCACCAGCCTCTGGGGTCAGCACGACGCCAAGGCGTGCAATTGTTGTTTGGATGGCGGAGCCTTGCAATGGCTTCAATTCGGCTTCCCACTGTTCGCAGACCTCTGCGAGAAATCCTTCACCCCGCGTGCCTTCTTCCGTTACTCCGAGTTTCTGATGGAATCCGTAGAATCCAACGGCAGAGGCCTGAATCAGTTGTCTGGGTGGTTGGTCGAGACGGAGCAAATGCTTTACGAGCAAGTGGGCGGATTGAATACGACTGTCCAGGATGCGTTTGCGCGTCTTGCGCGTCCAGCGAGTGGCAATGGTTGACCCCGCCAGGTTGATCACGGTATCCATGCCCTCCAAGGCAGTGGAATCGATGCGTCCGCTGGAAGGATCCCAGAACAGGGTAGCGGGGCGCTCGGATTCGCGGGTGGACAGCAAAAACACCTTGTGACCACGTGAGCGCAGCAGGGGAATCAGGTTGCGTCCGACCAAACCCGTGCCGCCAGCGATCAGAATGCGTTGTGGGGAAACCTGTTGCGGTGAGGTCAGCACTTGCAGGTCGCTTTTCAGGGTGCGGTGGCGATGATAGACGACCCGGCGAATGGCCTTTTCGAGGCGGGATTTAGTTTTCCCCAGAAGCGCGGAGTCTGTGAATTCGATGCGCTCCTCCAAAATGCAGGAATGCGGGGAATCCGTCGGCAGCAGTTTGGTCCAGATGACCCATTTTCGTGCGCGTGGGGAGAGCAGTTCAAATCCAATCAGAAAACCCCGGCGCAGCGCAGTGACCCTTGCCTGCCAGCTTCCTCGCAATACACCGCTGCTGATGTGCACCGTGAACGTGGATCCTTCCTCAATCGATTTTGGCACGGGTTCGCATCTCACCGGAAGCCATGGTGGAGCGAGGCGGGAAAACGTCTGAGGGTCCTTGAGCAGGAGCCAGGCCTGTTCCGGAGCGATATCGAGCCTTGTCTGCTGTATATGAAAATGCCGTCGCATGATGAAGAAGAATGAAAATGAGGCATTGTTGCTTTGCCTACACCTGCAGTGTGTTCGGGGAGTTCTCTCAGGTCAAACTGGAGGGTTGTGTTTCAGGAGGGATTGTGTCTGAAATGAGCCAGCCACTGCGAGGGGTTGATATGAAATTACTGATCACAGGTATTTGTGGATTCGTAGGGTTTCGCATTGCGTCACACTGGCGTGAACATCGTCCTGATGTGGAAATCCTGGGCATGGACAATCTGCTTCGCTCAGGTAGCGAGCGCAACCGGAAACACCTGCGAGAGATGGGTATTCGCTTTGTGCATGGAGACATTCGCAATGCGAGTGATTTTGAACCCCTCCCATCTGTGGATTGGGTGATCGATTGCGCAGCCAACCCCTCGGTCCTCGCCGGAATGGATGGCAAATCGAGCACCCGTCAGTTGATGGAACACAATCTGGGTGGAACGGTGGAACTGCTCGAATTTTGCAAGCGAACGGGCGCTGGATTCATTCTCCTGTCCACGAGTCGGGTTTACAGCGTGAGTGCACTGGCTACTCTTCCCATGCGAATCAAGGGCGAACGTTTCGAATTGGAAGAAGAGTCGGTGGCCACCCCCGGGGTTGGCTTGCGGGGAATTAGCGAGTCGTTTTCGACAGAACCCCCGCTCTCTCTCTACGGAACGAGCAAACGGGCCGCTGAGCTGCTTGCTCTGGAATATGGGCAGGCTTTTGGGTTTCCGGTCTGGATCAATCGCTGTGGAGTCATGGCGGGGCCGGGTCAGTTTGGAAAAATTGATCAGGGCATCATCTCTTACTGGATTCATGCCCACCACGCTCGAAAGCCCTTGAAGTACATTGGGTTTGGAGGCAGTGGGTATCAAGTTCGGGACTTCTTTGATCCGCTGGATCTGGTACCGCTGTTGATCCGGCAGATAGATTCTCCTGATCGACAGGTTTCCCGGGTGATTAATCTGGGAGGTGGAAACAAAATCAGTCTGTCTCTGGCCGAACTTACAGCATGGTGCAATGAGCGATTTGGAAAGCATGCGGTGTTGGGGTCGGACGAAATCCGAGCATTCGACATTCCCTGGGTGGTGATGGATGCGAGCGAAGCGCGCACAGCCTGGCAATGGGAGCCGAAAATGGGCCGCGATCACATACTGGAATCGATAGCCCTGCACGCAGAATCTAATGGGAACTGGCTTGATCTGGCAGAGAGTTGAAGCAAGGCTGTTTGCGTCATGAAATCACCCGACCCCGTCAAACGCGATCCGCTGAGGCTGTATTCCGTTGTCATACCCGCGCGGGATGAGGAAGAGAGCCTTGAACCGATGCTGCGCGAGTTGAGTGAAACCTTTCGTAATCGCCAAATCCCGCACGAAATCGTGGTTGTGGATGACGGCAGTATGGATGGAACCTGGCAGCTTCTGCAGCGCCTGAGCGCTGAAATACCCGAACTCGCGCCCGTGCAAAACAAGGGTCTCAATGGCTTTGGCCGGGCGATCATTTATGGACTCGATTGCGCGACTGGGGATGCGGTGGTCATCATGATGGCGGACGCCTCGGACGATCCGGTGGACGCTGTCGCCTATTGGGATCTTCTCAATGCGGGCTATGACTGTGCGTTTGGCAGCCGGTTTGTGGCAGGTGGTTCAGTGGTGGACTACCCCCGAGTGAAACTGTTTGTCAATCGCATGGCCAACCTGTTTCTCAAGCTGCTGTTCAACATGAAGCTGAACGATACCACGAATGCCTTCAAAGCCTACCGCATGGAAGTCATTGAGGGTTGCCGTCCACTCATCTCACCCCATTTTAATCTCACGGTTGAAATCCCACTCAAGGCCATGGTTCGGGGATATTCCTGGCAGATTCGTCCGATCAGCTGGAAAAACCGCAAGGCAGGCGTTCCCAAGCTGAAAATCAAGGAAATGGGGAGCCGTTACCTTTTCATCTGCCTCTACGTTTGGTTGGAAAAGTATTTCAGTCGGGGTGATTATGATCGCTCGGTGTTTCAGCAACAGCGTGAGCGCCGCAAGCTCGCGCTCAGCGGGAAATCGAACCCGTCCTGATCGTTTGAATTCCTGACTATTGTCTTCAATCATGCCCACCTATCTCTATCAGACGATCTGTGATGACGGCAGCGAAGGAGAGGTGTTTGAATGCACACACTCCATGCAGGACCTGCTCGAATTTCACCCTGAAACCGGAGAGCGGGTGCGCCGGGTTTATTCCGTCCCCAACCTTGCGACGCGCTATACTCCCGGACATACCCGACAACTGCTTTCCAATGAGAACCTCGAGCGCAAGGGCTTTACCAAATATCAGAAGGATAGGGTCAGTGGAAGGTATCACAAGGTCGTCGGTGAGGGTCCACGCGTCATCGACCGACCCCCTCCGGGAGCACTTTGAATTGTGTGCGATTGCGCACTCCTCGCTTGCATCCGCCTGCGATTGTGTCTAACCGCTGTGTTCATCGATTCACCCATTTCAAACCATTGATATTCTGATGCGTATTCGAACGTTCCGTGCTCTGCGTCCCGATCCGGACAAGGTAACAGCTATTGCTTCACTTCCCTATGATGTGGTGAAGACCGAAGAAGCCCGCTCACTGGCCGAGGGCAATCCTTTGAGTTTCCTGCGCGTGGTGCGTGCGGAGATCGACTTTCCGAAAGGACAGAATCCCTACGCTGACGAGGTGTATGCCAAGGCTGTTGAAAACCTTCAGAATCTGCGCTTGCAGGGTCATCTCAGGCAGGATCAGGAAGCTGGCCTCTACGTCTATCAACAGCGCATGGGAACGCATGTGCAGCAGGGACTGGTCGCCGTGTGCCATGTGGAGGATTACGAGCAGAACCGCATCAAAAAACACGAAAAGACCCGGCCCGACAAGGAGAACGACCGCACCCGACTGACTTCGGAATTATCCGCGAACTCCGGTCCGGTGTTTCTCACCTATCGCGATGAAGCGCGCATCAACGAACTCGTTGCCGAGGCGGTACAAGGGCAAGCGCTCTATGACTTTACCGCCGTGGACGGCATCCAGCACACGGCGTGGAAGGTGGAAGCCCCTCAATCCATTGTACAAGCTTTCGCCAATGTGCAGTGTTTTTATGTTGCTGACGGGCATCACCGCTCAGCGAGTGCAGCCCGTGTTGGCAAGGAGCGACGCCTTGCCAATCCCAATCATACCGGCGAGGAAGACTACAACTGGTTTCTCTGTGTGCTGTTCCCGGCATCGCACCTCAAAGTCCTGCCCTACAACCGCATTGTGCAGCATCTCAACGGTCACAGCACGCAACAGTTTCTCGAAGCCGTTGAACGCGTTTGTGCGGTACGCAAAGTCGAGCACGAGAGTCCGGCGGCATCGGGTCGGGTCTGCA
>JBEGIR010000056.1 GCA_040224245.1 Puniceicoccaceae bacterium
GGATTGCACGGGACGAAACACGCTTGACAACAGCCATCGGTAATAGACCGAAACGGTCACAGCGACCACCGTCAAGCTGGTCACCCAGACTTTGGCACTGAAATTGCCGGTGAACAATAGCAGCAACACCGTCACCACTGGCCCCGCGACCATGAGCAACGCATAGCGAACAATGCGTTTCTTGAAGCGAATACGATGGATATTGGACGTTGCCATTCAGTGACAGTTTAGCAGGTCGTGTTCCATATTGATGAATCGGGTATTCGCACCCTCTGTTCCACCTCACGTCAGATTGATGCAATGCCATACCCTTGGTGGCAAGGGTTCATCGCCGATGCAACCCAAACGGGAAACAGCATTACCTCACAGGAATGCGATCAAGGGTTCACACACGCACTCCATTCCTTGCATCCCCTGTCCGCAAGCAGCATAGCTGCGTATTGGTTCAACACCTCCAGAACACAACAATGCGTTCTCGATTCAAATCGCAGAAGGCTGCACAAAAAACCTGCAAGCGACTTACTTGCGCGCAGGAGCCTTGCCGGACTTCGGAGAAGAGCCGACCTGGGATTTTCCCCAGAAAACAGCACCTTCTTCAAGCATCAAACTCGCCGCCTTCAGATCTCCAATCAACTTGCAACCCTCCGCCAACACACAGCGGTCATCGATGGACAGGTTGCCATGCACTTCACCGTGAACAGTGATGTTTGGACTGGCGACATCCCCTTCAATGGTTGAGGAAGCACCTACCACCACACTGCCAGACTTGGATTCGATGGTGCCCTCGACTCTCCCGTCCACCTGCAGTTCGCCTTCAAATGCGATGCTGCCACGCAAGACAACGTCTTCTGCGAGGATGTTGTGTTTCTCCAGGTTCTTGGGGGTAAATGCCACTTCAGGTTCGCTGGAAGGTTCCCGGTTTCGTGAGTTCGATTTCGACAGAATCATAGTCGTAAATTTCGCTTAGTTGGTGCTCATGGAATCGAGAAGGTCTTCACTCTTCTCGGGTTCCGATTCCGACTCATTCGGAACATTGGAGACAGGAGGTATCGGTGGTCGGGCACCATTGGATTTCGGTTTTGCGTCAATGTTCGCATGACCTTTAAACGACGCACCTTCCTTCATGCTCAGTGTTGCTGCCGTGATGTCGCCTTCAATTCTGGAATCGGTTTGCAGGGTGCAGGATGCCGTGCAGGTCACATTCCCTTTCACGCGACCCCAGATCGTCACTTTCTGGGCTTCAATACTGCCTTCCACGACCCCGTTTTCACCGAGGATAACATGGCTGGTAGATCGGACATTTCCGATCAGGCTGCCATCGAGGAAGAGAGGTTGGGAGAGTTCAATATCTCCTTTGATGCGGACATTGTCCTGGAATACACTGCTGGTATTCGATTCGTCTACAAAAGATCGGGCATCCATGGGCATAGCGGGGTTCAAGTGGAAAGACTTCACACAATATCGGCTAACTGTCAGTAATGCAAGTATTTAAGCAAATGCTTTAGCAAGAACTTGACAAATTGCGTCAAAATTGACGTGCCCAATTGTGTTTTGAACCCCGGCTGTACTCTATATCGAACCTCCCCAGATGCGGCGTCGCGGCATAGTTCAACGCAGACCACCGAAGTGGCCTGCATTGAGCGGGCTTGCATCATTCAAAGCGCTGTTCTGCCTTCCATGAAGATGCAGAAAACGAGTCATTCACGGATTGGTTTCCCTCGTGTTCCCTGCCAAATGCCAATACCATGCGCCGGGTTGAGTGTTCGGGACTCAGTGCACGTGTCAGGCGCTCCAACACCTGCGCATGCGTGACTTCCCGCAGTGCACGTACCGAACGTTCCGTGCGATCAAAATCCAGATCCAACTCATAGGCTTTTTCAAAAAATCCGCCTGCCTTTTCCGCGATGCTTTTCGGTTTTTGTTCAACCAATGCGATCGCGGCCTCCCGCAGTCGTTCAAATGCATCCGATGGAAGCGATGCAAACTGTGCTGGCAATGTGGAAATAAACGCTTCTGAACGCTGCTGCAGCTCGTCGGCAGCGTACTGCCCTGACTGAATCACAAAATAGAGAAAATACTGCTGCTCTTCGCGCCCAGCAAAGGCACTGACAATATAGCCCAACTGCTGCTGCGTGCGCATCTCCGAATAATAGGGTTCGGCAATGAAATTGTTGAGGATCAATGCCGCAGCACGCACCTCAGGTTCATCCGATCCCAGTCCATATTCGCTCCAGTATGCGGAATTGCTGACCTCAAGCTTTAAGGAACGCTCCGCGATGATACCTGAATCAAGCACCAGTGCTCCGTTGTCGAACAGCTCGCTCCGCTCAAGTGGCGCGTAGTCCAGGCGCGCCTGAATCAGTCGTGCGGCCGACACCGCTTCTTCAGCAGTCACATTTCCGTGAATCAGAGACTCCACATGAGCCTGCGCAAAGAGCACCTTCGCAAATGCCTGCACGTCCTCCAGTTCAATATCCCGGGCGACAGTCAGGCGCTGGGACGGGGTGAAGTACACTTCCGTGGTCAACTCCCGCTTGGCATCCCGCGCGATAACCCAGGCATCCCCTTTCGGAAAGTTTTCCAGCGAACGCACGGTGAGATCCTGAATGGCCTCAAAGCGTTCCACCGGAACTTCGACCTTCAACATCGCATCCAGAATCTCATTCAGCAGCGACATCGCGGATTCACTGTACCCGCTCAGGGTGAGATACAATCCTTCTGCGCCCGAAGCGATGGAGTACCCCAGTCCAGCCATGCGAGCAGGATAGGCCAGTTCATTCAGGGATTCCCTCACAACATCAGCGTAGAAATCCTTTAACACCGCATGTTCCAGCGTCGGAAATGCCTCCGGATGACGAATCTTGAACTGGATCGCAACCTTCGGTCGCTGAAAGGTTTGGTCCTGCGAATAATACAGCTCCAGACCCGGCTCATCCAGCAACTTTACCGGACGCTCTGCCAGCAGCTTTACCGATTCTGGTACAAAGGGATTGGGACTTGGCAGTCGAAGCCCTTTCTGAAGCGCTGGAGTTTGCAGTCCTTCGAAAAATGATCCTGGTGTTTCGGTGTAGCGGTATGGCGTCCCGTAGATCGGTTCCTGCTGGTCCACTTCCAGGCCCTTGGCAGTAAGCGAAACCATCATGGTTTGCGGTCGAATGTGATCGAGCAGCGCAAAATAGTGTTCAGGATCTGGCTCCGTCCACAGGTAGTTCACGCGCTCTGCAATTTCGATATCGTGCACGCGCAGGTTGTTGGCCAGTGCAACTGCCCGGTTTGCCCCTTCGCCCTTGTCTCCATAGAGTTCTTCCAGCCGTGCCATGGTCTGACGCTCCGAAAAGAGTGTGGTCGGATACGGTGACTGGCGCATGAGTTCAATGTACGAAAAAATCATCTCGATGACCGAGCGGTAGTGCTCGAGTCCTGCCGGAGTAAGGCTCACCTGAATCGAAAGCGAACCATAGTCAGCCGTGTCGAGGGAAAATCCCGAACCCAAGCCAGTCGCCCACCCGGCTTCTTTCAACGCCGACAGCAGACTGCCTTCCCCTTCGTAGCCCAGCTGATAGCTGATCAGAGAGTGAGATTTACTCAGAAATTGCTCGAGAAAGGAAGGCATCGCGAATTCCAGCGTCAACTCCCGCAGGTCCTGTATCGGTTCGATCTCAATCAGGCGCAAGGCGTCCTTCGGAAGGATGAAATCTTCCGGGAAGCGCACGCGTTCCAGTCCCTTGTTTTCAATTTCACTAAAATAGGCATGCACCCATTCTTTCATTTCGCTCACCGGATTCGGTGCCACCAGTGCCAGGGCCATTTGATTGGCACTGTAATAGGTATTGTAGAACTCGATGAATTCCTCCCGCTGGATGCCCGCAAGTGTCTCGGCATTTCCGGTGGAAAAATGATGGGCGGGGTGTTCAGGGTTGTAGTGATTGCGCCATAACTGGAAGAAGCGCCAACGGTCATTTTCCAGATTTTTGGCGTGCTCCGAGTCCACCGCGTTTTTTTCCCGATCCGTAAATTCCTGGGAAAACAGTGGCGCAATAAAAAATTGGGCAAAGCGGTCCAGTGCTCCCTCAAAAGCAAAGGGATAAACTTCAAAGTGGTAATTGGTGTGATCCCCTGCCGTGTAGGCATTGGAGTATCCACCATTGCTTCGGAGATAGTTGCCGTATTCCGACGCATCAGGAAATTTCTCCGTCCCCAAAAACAGCATGTGTTCAAGGAAATGCGCAAGCCCAGCCCGCTCATCCGGATCGCTCATCGATCCTACACCAATCGACATCGAGGCTGCAGCCTGATCCAGTTTCGGATCGGAAACCAGCAATACCCGGAGTCCATTAGGCAGAACAAATCGTTCCGTCTCGGTTTCATCCAATGGATGTTTTTCGGGCAGTTCCGCAACACCCAGCGCCCAGCAAGGCAGCAAACACAAAATCAACAACAGAAAATTCGGCAATTTCATCATGCTACTGATATGAAAGTACTGTGCCAGATCAACGCGGTTTCGCTGGAAATGCAACGTCCTGCCTCATTCCTCAATCTCGGGTTCAAGCAACGCAGCCGGAACATCGCGCGATCCGGTGCGTGCAATATCGACCAGTCGACGGTAAAGCTGCGTCCAGCGCCAGAGCAACCACGCGATGAGCAATGCCTGCAACAGCAGTCCCAACCAAAACGCAACTTCGCTGCTCTGTTGATATTCGAGGACTTGCGATTGGTCCACGCCCGTGCTCTCGAGAAATAGCCCCGCATACCCAATCAGAAACAGGGGCGAGAGCGCAGCGCAGTAGATCGCAACATGATACGACTGAAAGGCCGCTCCAAGAAAAATCGCCACCAGCGCCGGAAGTCCCCAACCCAATAACAGCACAATGAAAATCCTCCGATTCTCCAGGGAAATCAACGCCGCGTAAAAGGAGAGCAGCGCAACCGTCAGCGCAAGGGGAAGACACAGGCGCTCCAATCCGCTCACCTGGTCCGATGGCAGAAATGCATTTGAGGCAAGCAATGCCAACTCACTGCCCAGCGCGATCCAGCTCACCGCAATCAACAGGATCAGCACCGGACCTGCCGGAGATTCGTTGCGCCACCAACCAAGGCGATGCTCGCCCAATTTGACAACACGTCTCCAGCCGCGCAGCACTTCATGGTGGCTGGGAGTGACCAGTTGCAGGATCCACATGCCCGAAAACAACAGGGCATAGCTGAAAATCATCGGCAGCAGGACACCGATGCCCTGGTCCACCCGATCCGAACCCAGTCCACCCAGAATGGGAAGATTCACAGTCGTATCCCGCGTGAGAATGGGCCAGAGGTTGCCCAGAATCATGGTCGCAATCAGCACAAAAATGCCCACGCCATAGCCCTTGCCCAGCGCGTGCTGGTTGGGATCCCTCCACTTGCGGTAGGCCATTGTTCCCAGTGTGAAAATCAACAGCCCCTGCAGCACAAAACTAAACCCGAAGCTCGAGAATTCCCAGATAAAGAATGGAACGCTGTCCAAGCCGCTCCAGCTCGGATCAAGATTACCCAAAAACTGCGATGGAATCATCGGATACAGCTCCGCCGCAAGCACCGGGCGAACCGTAAGATATTGAAAGCCATAGAGTCCGAGGTGGGAAAATTGGGGCAGGATGAGATAGAGCAGGATGACCAGCCCCTGGGTCAGTCTGGCAGTAAAACGCCAGCGCCTCGAGATCATCGCAGCGGCCATTCCCGTCATGTGGTAGAGCAGCACCGAGGTGAAAAAAATCAGATACACCGGCACAAAGGCTGATGGCGACACTTTGCCAACAATGAGTCCAAACACCGTAAACGGAAGGGTAATGGCAAAGAGCAGATACTCCCGTATCGGCAGGCCGAAGACATATCCGATGATTTTCGCCAGCGGACTCATCGGCGTCAGACGCTGATAGTCGATGGTGCCCGTGATCTTATCCTGCACCACCCCCGATGCAACACTGCCAGTGCCCATCAGCATCAAGATGATGCCCTGTATGGTGAACATCGGCATCAACACCCCTCGCGCAGCATCTTGTGAAGAGGCCAAACCACGATTCACCGCTGTCAGGTAAATCATGAAAAACGTGAAGCTCGAGAGAATCAGTGTGGTTAAAATCCAGCCCAGTGATCGCCGGATGCGCAGGCGGCTGCGCACGTAGCGGATGATCAGGGGATTGGCGGGCAGATTCCACCAGGGTGCGACTCGCAGGTGATCGCCGTCGGCGGAGTGGGTCATTGCAGAGTTCATGATTCTTCAGAAAGCGCCTTCAACGCCGATTCGAGGGTGGATTTCCGGGTAAAATTCAGTAACCCGATATCCGTCATCACCAGATCCCGCACAAACATTGCCTGGGCCTGATCATCTCCGGAAAACACAAGGTCGTAAGTATCTGCGGAGAGGGGACGCCAGCTCTGCACGCGTGAGTCGTTTTGCAGCCTGGCTTCCAGTTCCTTCCCATTTCCACGCATTACTTCGATCAGCAAATGCCGCGTAGGGCTTCCCGTCATGGTCTCCGACACCTTGTCGATGGGTCCGACGTAGCGCATGTGCCCTTTGTGCATGATGCCAACCGAGGTGCACATGTCTGCCAGCTCCGTCAGAATGTGCGAGGAGATCAGCACGATGGTACCCTGCTTACGCAAGCCCTGAAGAATGTCCTTGAGCTGGATGCGGGCAATCGGGTCCATGCCACTGGCAGGTTCATCGAGCAGGAGTACCCTTGGATTCGGCAACAGGGTTTTGGCGAGCACCACGCGCTGCATCATGCCACGGGAAAGTCCTTTGCCAAAGGTATTGCGACTGTCCCACATTTCGACTTGGCGCAGGCACTGCTCCACACGTTCACGGCGCGTTCCTGCATTCCACCCGTAGGCCGAAGCAAAAAGATCCACAAACTCCCAGACTTTCAGGTCTCCAATGATCGGAGCGAGGTCCGGCATGTATCCCAGCCAACGGTGAACTTCGTCCGGGTGGTCGAGCACATCCACCCCAAACATGCTGACCTCGCCATAGGTCGGCATCAGCAAGGTCGCCAGTACCTTGATCGTGCTTGTCTTACCCGCACCATTTGGACCAACCAGTCCAAATATCTCTCCGGGGGGAATGTGAAAACTGATTCCATCGACGGCGGTGAAGGCACCGTAGTCCACGCGAAGGTCGGAAACGCGCACGCCATCATCGGTGTTGACCGAAGGGCTGGAAGGTGAGTGTGGGGGATGACTGGTTTGCATCAGTGTAAACAGACGAAGTGAAGGATCGATTGTTTCGACGAAACTAACAAAAAACGCACCCGAGGCAATCCGGGTGCGTTTGTAACGGAAAAAATCCAGGGTTGTGTTCAGAACTGATAGACGCCGCTCACGCTGAAAATCGTGACACTGGCTTTCATATCAGCTCGCATGTGATACGCTGCAGCATGCGTGTCGTTGTCAATCTGCGCATCATCCACGAAAATCATTGTGGCCGCCGCATTGAGCTGAAACGCTTCGCTGAATGCATAGCCCAGACCCGCCGAAATCCAGGTGCGGTCTGAGTCGGGAATGCGCGGTGACCGGTATGCAGGACTGGGGACTGGAGATTCATCCCAAGCCACTCCAGCGCGCAGTTTGAGTGCATCGGTTGCCTGAAAGCTGACGCCGGCGGAGAATCGCCAGACATCTTCCCAGTTTTCGGGAACCACCGAAGTCGGTGGTGTTGCCTTCTCAAACTCAATGACAAGGCTCTCAAAGCTCGACCAGGTGGTGAACTGAGCATCCGCCATGATGGCCCACTTTGCATTCAACTGATGGTGTACGCTGAGGTTGCTGATCGAGGGCAGTTCCAGATCGACCCTGCCCTTCTGGTTCGGGAAATTCGGCCCGAGTATGGAAGAAAGTGCACCCACCTCAAACGTGACATCCCCTTCCAAATCCACATTGATCGCAGATCGGTAGTGAAGCCCGATGCGCGTTTGTTCTGTTGGCTGAAAAAGCAGTCCCACATTATACCCCCATGCTCCTCCGTCACCTTCAATCGATGAAAAACCATCATACTTGACGCCCCCCAGATTTGACTGAACATCTCCGATCAACGATGCCGGCACCGCAGCTGCAGGAATACGGCCCGATTGAATCGCATTGAGAAAGACCAGCCCCATGTCCACTGCATTGCTCAGCTCCGCACTTGTGTGTGCATAGTTGAGTCCAACTCCGATGGATAGCCAGTCCTTATAACGGTAGGCCAAGGTCGGCTGAATGTTCACATCCTGCAACTCCGAATAGTCCGCAATATACCTCCCAAACCACTGGTTGCCCCACTCTGTCGCCAGGCCAAACGGAACGCTCACACCCAGACCCAGCACGAGATTTTCATTCATGGGCTGGGAATAATAAAGGTTGGGAACCAGGGCTTTCTCTGAGGTCGTCGAATCTCCACCCTGGGTTGGCAAGGCCAACGTCGTTGTTCCACGGTTGTTAACATCCGCATCCGGTGTGACCGAATGAACACCAATCTGGATTTGGGCACCTTCCAACAGTGTCAATGCTGCGGGGTTCGAAAAAATCGCGGAGTTGTCCTCCGCCGCCGCAGCCCCTGCCGCAAAAGCATTTCCAAGTCCGGAAACGGATTGTTCCTGAAGTGCAAATCCCGAGGCATCGGCCATCGATGTCATGAGTCCAAGACCACACATGAACGTGGTCACCGCTTTGAATGAATAGGTCATTTCGCTGTCTTCCGGGTTAAGTTGAAAGGCCGGGCTTTACCCGGTCCACGGGACCACCTGCAATCAAACCCATTCAAAGCTCCTACAGGTATCTCGGGAAAAATGCTGATGCGGCAAATTAGTTTCCCGAATGCATCATTACAAGAACTTATCTAAATGTGTATTCTTATTAATATTCCTAATATTAAATATACTCATACCTTATGCCAGTTCTCGCATTTCGGAATTTCGACTCATGCAAAACCGCAACATGGCTCATGGGGGAGCATTCCCCAATACGCTCCATCCCTTTTCCCTGCGCCACCCCGAATCTGACGGTCCGCACGCTCTGCCAATTGTGACCCGTTCACATTCCCCCAAAACTCATCGCCATGGCCGATTCCCCATACCCCCGCTTTCTGATCCTCTGCATCCTTTTCCTACTGCTCACCCACCCCTGCACCGCCGCGTTTCAATTTTGCAAGAACAGTACAGCGACTCCCATCGTCGTGGATCCCACCTCACCGGCTCCCATCCAGAGGGCTGCGCAAGACCTTGTGAACGATATTGAGCGCGTGACGGGTCACAGACCCGAGCTACTGCATCACCTGCCGACCCACAACACCGACTGCGTGCTGGTCGCCACCCAGCACAGTGAACTCGTGCAGCAGATCCTCCCTGAAGAGTCCGCCAGCAGCCTGCAGGCGCTCAACGGGCAATGGGAGCGCTTTTTCATCCAGGAAATACATTCTCCTTCCCCAAAGCGCAGCATCCTGCTCATCACTGGCAGTGACCTTCGCGGAACGATCTATGGTATTTACGAGGTATCCCGTCGCATCGGGGTTTCCCCCTGGCACTGGTGGGCCGATGTTCCGGTCATGCCCAATCCAGAGGTTGTCATCAACGCCGTTACTCCGATCACCGCAGCTCCTTCGGTCAAATACCGCGGTATCTTCATCAATGACGAGGACTGGGGGCTGCATCCCTGGGCCAGCCACACCTTCGACCCCGGGCTGGGAGACATCGGCCCCAAGACCTACGCGCGGATCTTTGAGCTGCTGCTTCGCCTGCGTGCCAATCTGCTGTGGCCCGCCATGCACGAGGTGACGCGGGCATTCAACGCGGACGAGCACAACGCACAACTTGCCTCTCGATACGGTATCCTCATGGGAAGCTCCCACGCCGAACCCATGCTGCGCAACAATGTGCGCGAGTGGTCCCTACCCAAACACCACTACAATTTTGCCACACACCCGGAAGAGGTGCTGACCTACTGGGACCAGCGCATCCGTGAAAACAAGGACTATGAAAACATCTATACGCTCGGCA
This sequence comes from Puniceicoccaceae bacterium, assembly GCA_040224245.1. NCBI lineage: Bacteria > Pseudomonadati > Verrucomicrobiota > Opitutia > Puniceicoccales > Puniceicoccaceae > Puniceicoccaceae bacterium. The sequence continues at coordinate 10,008 of JBEGIR010000056.1, forward strand.
TGCGCGGCATTCACGATTCGGGCATGACCGCTGGTGGCAATGTGCAGGAGAAGGTTGCCTTTCTCGAAAACATCATCTCAGAGCAGCGCAACCTGCTTTCCCGCCACCTCGACACACCCCTCTCCGAAATTCCGCAGGTCTTCACTCCCTACAAGGAAGTGCTCGAACTCTATCAAAACGGCCTCGACGTGCCCGATGAAGTCACCCTTATCTGGCCAGACGACAACCATGGTTACATCCGCCACTTCCCGACAGAGCAGGAGCAACTGCGCACCGGCGGTTCAGGAATCTACTACCACCTGTCCTATCTTGGATCCCCACTGGCCTACCTGTGGCTCGAATCCACGCCTCCCGGTGTTGTCTGGCAGCAGATGCATCAAGCCTGGACCCATGGTGCGCGCACGCTCTGGATGCTCAACGTCGGAGATATCAAACCCGCCGAACGCGGCATCGAATTTTTCCTCGAACTCGCCTGGAACATCGAACGCTGGCATCCCGAAACCGTGCAGGAGTTCTTCAGCGAATGGGCTGCACGCGAATTTGGAATCACTCTTGCTCCCGAGATCGCCAGCATACTTGAAGGATACTACGAACTCAACTTCCAGCGTCGTCCGGAACACCTGCAATGGTGGCTACCCCACACCCGGGAGCGATCCAGTCCACTGACCCGGCAAGAAAAGCTTGAACGGCTCGCGGCCTTCGCCCATCTCAGCCGGCGCTCCGAAGCTGTCGCTGCAGCTTTGTCAGCCGCCCATCAGGACGCCTACTTCCAGCTCGTGCACTATCCGATTGTCGCCAGCGCAGCGGCCAATCAACGCGTTTTTCACAATGAACTCTACCGCGAGCAGTTCTTTCACGACAATGCCCTGCGTCGACAACATGGCTTGCAGGTTCGCCTCGCCGATGAGCGGCTCAAGGAACTGACGCATCGGTACAATCATAAAATCGCCAGTGGCAAATGGCGCCACTTCATGGCGGTGGAACCCGCCGACTACAACTGGCGATCCTATCGCACCGCCGCCGTTCATGTGCCCACCGAAAACATGGTGGCTGAGACATGGGATCCCGATCTGCTGCCCTTGCCTGCGGAAGATTTCGGCAAATTACTGCCCCATCGCCTGCCCGAAGGGAAGCATACATTCACGGAGATTCAGGGGATCGTGACCATGGAAGCCGAACACTTCACCCGGCGCAACTCACCCGGCAGTGCGTCATGGCGCGTGATTTCGGGTGCAGGGCGTACCGGGGACGCCGTCGCTCTCTTTCCCGAAAACACACCCAGCCTGTCCGAAAGCGATGCCAGTGCCGCCACCCTGGAATATCAATTCACCACCACATCCTCTGGCCCCGTCCAGCTCACGGTGTGGTTGCTGCCCACTTTCCCTCTCCATGATTCCGGCCACCTGCGCCTCAATGTCGCTCTCAATGATCACAAACCGATCCTGATCGAAATCGAGCGCAGCATCGGTGATGATGATTGGAAGCACGCTGTACTCAACGCCACCGTCACCGCCACGTTCCACCTTGGAACCCTCGATTCAGGCACACACGTGCTGCGCTTGATCCAGCTCGACCCCGGGGTTGTCGTGGATAAACTTTCCCTGCACTTCAACGATCTGCCACCGAGCTACCTCGGCCCCAGGGAAACCCGTGACAAGCGGTGATACCCCTCAAACGGTTTCGAGTGAAATCGGCTCGACAACCATGACAGCCGACCTTGCCGTCTGAAAATCGGGACGGCGGATCTTGCCGCCCGAGGATGCAATCCACGCGTTGGCGAGCAGGCAGAATACCGACATGATCAGGACCACCCACGCCAGCTTGCCAAACCATAGCGGTTTGAACTTGAGCGAGAGCAGTGCCAGTGCACTGAGGATCAGGAGCAGGTAGGTCAGCTTGGCCCCTTTTTCCGCAGCATCGTAATGCTGTTGGCCGTAGTCCAGTCCGGCCTCTGTGAGCGTGGAACGAATCACGTCCTCGTCCTGATAGCGCTCCAATGCAGCCTCACCCGACCCCATCACGAAGGGGATGCTCAGACTGCTGAGCAGCACCACAACGAGTCCGGCAATTTGTGTGCGCCGTTCCCCGGTCCACAGTCCGATCAGCAATACAAGGGTTGCGATGAAAAGGCCGTGAATGGGAAAGTGATTGATGAGCAGGTGCAGGTGTTCTGGTTGCATGGGGCGTAAGCGTTGAATATTCGATTGTGCGAACTGATCGGTCCGTGACTTCAGAGGATCGATTCGCGCGACTCTGTAAAGCTCCCGATCACCACAAAGATTGCAACCGGAGAAGCCATTTGACTGAGAAGACCTTCACTGACAGCCGATGCGAAGATGTCAGGCACTTGCGTTTTGCACGAGCCGCCGAGTCGAAATTTTCACAAATTCCGCTACTGGGAAACGAGAGGGGTTCCGGCAGATCTGGCAAGCACTTGCCTCAAGCTCTCGCAATCCGCACTCGGATTCAGCGCACTTTCCAGTCGCGCCGGGAGTAGTAGGCCTGCCAGACTCCATCGGTTTCCTGGCGGATACGCTCGACCTGCTCCAGCTGAAGGCGGGTGGTCCAGACCTCCCGCATCGCGCGGGCGTTGCGCGCCTTGAATCCGGGATCATCACTCTCAGCGGGTTTGTCCTCGCCCGACATCTCAAGTATGCCAGTTTTTACAGCATCACTCCATCGCAGGTTCAACTTGCGATACAAGCGTCTGAATTCGGGGACCGGGCGCCTGGCGAGGTCTTCATAACGCAGCAGGATCCATTTGCGCCGCTTGGGTTCGATTCCAAGGATCCATCCGTAGATCACCTTCCACAACAGACAGGCTTGCAGAATGGGTTCCTGACGTTGATGGGCGAAGTGTTCGATCTGTGCCCGGATTTCAGGGGCAAAACTGTCCATCAGCACGGGCTGGGAGGTGAAATAGCCAAAGTGAAACTCCCACTGCCACTTGATCAGGCTGCTGACAAATCCCGCCGGGTGGCGCACCATGCACACCACCTGCGCACCATACTCATCCTGAATCCACGGAGCCGAAAAAATCGCAATCGGATCCTTCAGCAACAAGCGTTCCTTCGGTTGTGGACTGAGAAAATCCAAATAGCGCTGTCGCAATTGCTCTGCATCCTCATCCCGCGCATGCGCAAACATGTTTTGCAGGCGGTAGCCGGAAAGCGCCGGATTCGTCTCCCGGTTGAAGGGTTCCTGCACGTAGCGCACACCATCCGCCATCGCCAGCACTCTTCCAACCCAGGTGGTGCCAGAGCGATGCGAACCTGTAACCAAAATGGAATGCCGCAACTCCATGCGGTGCATTCTGGGGGAATTCTCGGAAAACCAAAAGCAAAACCCGCTGCAACCTGAAGCCATCACCGGATTTCCAAAAAATTTCATGCCCGGCCTGCAATTCAAGGAGAAACAGATATGATTCCTTCAACATCACTTCAGTCTCCGATCCATCGCACGCCCTTCCGTGCATGGCTCGGTACACCCTCCCCATGGAAACTCCCATTCGTGCCCTCTTTGTTGACGACGATACCAGCCTGCTCAACGGCCTGCGTAGGGCCCTGTACCGCAAGGCGAGGGAATGGGATCTTCAGTTTGTCGATAGTGGTCAGGCTGCACTTGAGCGCATGGAGCAGCAACCCTTTGAGGTCATCATTTCAGACATGCGAATGCCGAACATGAATGGAGTCGAGCTGCTGAAGATTGTGCGAGAGCGCTTCCCCGAAACAGTGCGCTTTGTACTTTCGGGGTATTCGGATCGTCAGATGATTCTGGACTCGATTGGATTGAGTCATCAGTTTTTCGCAAAACCCTGCGACCCTGAACACCTCATCCACGCGATTTTTCTTTCCACTTCCCTCTACCGGCATCTGGGAAATCCGACCACGCAGCGCATCATTTCCACCATCACGGATTTACCCACACCTCCCCCGATCTATCATGAAATGACCCGGGAACTCAGCAAACCCGAACCCTCCCTCGAGCAGCTCACCGGACTCATCATGAAGGATGCTGCCCTCAGTGCACGTGTCCTGCAAATGGTCAACTCAGCCTTTTTTGGAATCGGCCGCGAAGTTTCAAGCATTGAACAGGCTACCCTCTTCCTCGGAGTGGAGAACCTGCGCTCACTCGTGCTGATCCTCAGCATTTCCAACGACGCATTCAAGAGCCTCAAATCCGCGTTTGATCTCGATCTCTACACACAGCACTCCATTGAGGTCGGGGCAACCGCGCAGCACATTGCGAAAGACCTTGGGTGGGGACGTGCGCAGACACAGGTTGCCTTTACCGCAGGGCTTCTTCATGATGTAGGAAAACTGTTGATGGCCACCCATTTCCAGGAGCGATACTGTGATTGCGACACCTTCTCCCTGCGTGTACCCTGCACCGCACATACACAGGAATGCGAGGACACCTGCTTTGGAACCAATCACGCACTCATGGGAGCATCACTACTTGCGCTTTGGGGCATCCCTCCCAATGTCATTAACGCGATTACCTTCCACCACAAACCACAGGACGATATCGTCGAGGGTATCTCCCTTTCCACGGTCGTGCATGTCGCCAACGCTATTGTCTATCTCCGAAAAATCCCGCAAGGCAAAAAATCGACTTCCTCTGATGCCCTGCTCAATCAGAACCACCTTCACTCGCTCGGGATCAGTGATCAGATCCATAAATGGATTGATCTCCGACCATCGAATTAATGCATCCATTCCATCACCATGAATATCAAAGCCCGCATCCTCTGCGTCGATGATGAATCTCATGTTCTCGACAGCTTTCGCCGCATTCTTCGTCGCGATTTTGATCTCAACACTGCAACTTCGGGAACCGATGGCCTGCTGCTGATGGAGCAGAATGGCCCCTATGCCGTCGTGGTTTCCGATTTCAAAATGCCGGGAATGGATGGGGTGCAGTTTCTGACCAAAGCAGCCGAAATCGCTCCCGACACCGTGCGCATCATGCTCACGGGTCAGGCGGACGAAATGACCGCTGCACGCGCCATCAATGACGGGCGCATCTTTCGTTTTCTGAACAAGCCCATAACGAGTTCAGAATTCCTGCGTTGCCTGCAGGACGGCATCCGTCAGTACCGTTTGATTTCCGCAGAAAAGGAAGTGCTCGAACAGACTCTCAAGGGAAGCATTGAAGTCATGACCGAAATGCTTTCGCTCACCAACCCGCTCGCCTTCAGCCGCGCTACGCACATCCAGCGCAAATGTCGCCAGCTCGGTGAGGCATTTGGTCTGGCAAATCTCTGGCGGCTCGAAGTCGCCGCAATGCTCTCGCACCTCGGCTATGTGGCAATCCCTCCGATGGTATTGGAAAAACGCTCGAGCGGACGCCAACTCACTCCACAGGAGTTCCAGATGTTTGAGGATGTGCCCGGGATCACACAAGCGCTGATTGCTCACATTCCACGGCTCGAACCCATCGCAACCATCATTAAGAGTGCCTTTGGAGGAACTCCGTTCTCGACCATCCCCATGAACGATGAAACTGCAGTCGCCACGGCGATCCTGCGTGCCGTGGTGCATCTCGACGAATGGCTGGATAAAGGATACGGACGCAGCGAGGCCTTTGGCAAACTGCACTCCAACAGTGATTTTTATAACATCTCCGTACTCGAACAGCTCAAACACCTCAGGGATGAGCAGCCTAGCACAAGGACTCGGCGCCTCAACATCGACCAGCTGCGGGTGGGCATGGTGCTCAACGAGGCCATTCGCACCGAGGATGGTCTCACCGTCGCACCCGCTGGTTTTCGCGTCAACGACCTCATTCGGCAGTTGCTCAAGAATCTCAAGCTTCAGAACGCCATCCCCGAAATGGTCGATGTGCTCATCGAGGACAAAGGGAATTGAGAAACGCTGAATCGCGACAACTCGGGGTTGCAGAGAGGCGGGTATCTGCCCCACCCTTCGCATCGCATGATTGAAGTCATGCGACCACGGAAATTGGGCCAACGACCTCGCTTCCTCAAGGGGAGGTTCAACTGATCGTTTGACATATCCAAGACGGCGATTCTACTTTTTATCATTACGTAACGCTTTTTAATGAACCGCATTCAAATACTTACAGCCCTGCGCTGCTTGGGAGAGAAAGCGAATGCCGCAGACCCATTGGCACCTACCAGGGGGATATGGAAGACCTGAGATTTTTGATCCACAAAATGCAGATTCGAAGCCTTGATGAGATCCAGGAAGCCCTCGACGCCTACTACCCCAATGAGGTCATCCAGGCCAAAAACATTCCCCTGCTGCAATCTCTGATTGATTCGCAAGATGAATGAAAACTGGAAAAGACCCCACACGGCTTCAGAAGTCGTGCAAGGGGTGCTCGACGCTGAAACTTTCGGACGCAATGTCAGGGATTGGCAACACGAACTCCGAAAGGTCCCCCATAAAAACGAATGGTGCAGGCGGGTTGAAAGTGCTCCTCAACTGCTCGAACCCATACTCCACGATGCGGGTCAGTGCGACGCATACCTCGCAGCCTACGTCGAATGGCTTTGCCACCGTGTTGGTATTGAAGCCCCGGATTGGGTGAACGAACCGGAGCGGTTCGCACAACGCCCGTGGTTCGATCTGCCCGACCTGTGGCAGGATTCCTTTGTCCAGGCACCCGGAAGTTTCCGGGTGCGAGGTGTTTTTACCATCCCGGAAAACGTCATCCACCTCCGCCCCGGCCGTGCACCAGTTTCGGCAGAACATAAGCTTGCCATGAACGCGCTGCGCCAAAAGCGCCACCGGGAACGAGTGAAGGAGAAACTGGAACGACTGAAAGATCTAGAATCAACCAGCCGCTAACTGAAAAGCGCACACACGAATGCCCCGATGTATGGATTGATGGGTCGGGAAAGAAGTGAACTTCGGACAGTAAATCAGTTATCCCTATAGTAACTTTTCGCTACGTCGGCCTCGGACTGACGCAACCCCTTGTTTCGTCGCATGTTTTCACTGAGAAGACAGAAGGGTAACGATTTCAAAAACCGCTACCCTTCTGCTCAAAATTTCCGAACCTCAATCGAAGGCTCCACTTTTCATCGGTGCAAACCCATGAGTTCGCCATCGAACACTCACCTCATCCATACTCCGAACGGCTCGGCTGCCGCCGAAGCGGGTGGGTGGTGATGCAGCCAATCTGGGGATTGTTTAAATTCTTTTTGGCATCCGCATATCCTGGGTACACGCGCAATGCCTCCATCCAACAAGCATTTGCCTCAGCAATCCTGCCCATTCTTGCAAATACGACACCCCGGTTGTTGAGCACCTCGGCACTGCCTTTGAGGCACGCTGCTCGTCCCAATTCCGCTTCAGCCTCATCATCCCGTCCCCCGAGCAGTGCAAGGCAAGTACCACGCTGGAACGCGCGTCGCCAACCTTCACAGAGCGGAACTGGTCCATTCGGCTCGAGCACTTCATCCGGGTCTGCATCGACAGGTGAAGCCTCATCCAGGAAGCGCAACGCTACCTGCATTTCCCCACGAAACACCGCCATGGACACGAGCACCCACGCAGCCACACGTTCCGGTTGCCCAGCTTGCACACACAAGCCACGCACCGCTTCATAGTCATGCTTTTTCAGGGCGTTGGCCAGGGACGCACGCTGGCGCATCAGGTTGCGTGAAACGCTGTTGGGATACGCAACCATGCGATATCCCACCTTATCTCCAAAGGCAAAGCTCGCTCCGCGAGCAATGGCTCGAAGCAAGATATCAAAACTCTCTGCACCAAAGGTCTCCGAATCGTAGCCACCCGCTTCACGAAATGCTGCCACACGAAATCCCAACTGCGAATCCCCCGGCAGGTAATTGCGTTCAAACAAACGGGCCGGATTGGACTCCATTCTCACAAATACGGGAACCTCAAGCCGTCGCAAGAGACTTCCGCTTTCACCATCCACCAGATCAATCGCCTCGCTGTAGACGTCCGCTCCGTTCTCCAGTGCCTCAACTATGCGGTTCGCACGTCCCGAAATCCATTCATCATCGGCATCAAGCCACGCCGCATACTCGGTATCACACGCATCCAAGCCCATCTGCCGCGCTTGCGGGATGCCTCCTGGCGAGACTGTGCTCACCACCTGCAATCGCCCTTCCGACAACGCAAGCGCACGTGAAACTGTAGAATCCCGGCACCCGTCATCAACCAACAACAGTCGACATTGCGTTTCACGCAGCACCGTAGCGACTGCACGCTCAATGGTGGATTCCGCATCACGGGCACAGATGATGATAGTGAGGTTCATGGATGTCGGGATTCAACCCATGGTAAGTTTCGCGCCGTGATGGAAGGCATGCTGAAAGCACGGAATTTCTGATAAAAAACCCAACCTTCACCCGATTTTTCCAAGTAATCCAAGGCATTGCAGACAGTGATACAGAAACCATCCGTCACTTCAGATTTCACCTGCAATTCAGTGGGGCAATTCCACTGAATCAGATTACCAGTCCTTTGCAGGAACTTGAACGAATGGTTCCCGTGCCAATGAATCCAATCCTGGACAAGTCTCGTGCACATAAAAGCTGTCAAACTCGACATTTCGAACAAACACATATCCGTTTCCAAAAAGAATATTGTTCAACTCCGGAACCGGTCTTTCTATCGTGAGAGCTAGAAATCGATATCTTGCGAATGGAAAGGAACGCATGATGCGAGTCTCTGCACCTTCAATATCAAGACTGAGGTAATCGATCACCTCAGGAGCACCACATTCATCCAGAATCGATGCAAGTGTTCGAGTTCTCAGACGAACCACATGCTGTTTTTCCTCCCATTGCCTGATGAGATCTTGACGAAACACCGCATTATTATCGGTGTCCGGTGCCACAATTCCACCGAGTTCTCCGTTCGGCAAAAAGTCTACCAGTCTTTCGCATTCATCCACACATGCTTGCACACACTTGCAAGTACGATTTTGTGTCAGTTTCTCAAAATAACTCTGATTTGCCTCTACGGCTATGCCGTTCCAGCCCAAGTCTCTTTCGAGCGTAAGCGTGTTGCTGTTGGTAATACCATCTGATGCAGCGACATCCACAAAATAACCATCCCTGCGAAAACCAAAAACTTCCTCAATCACCCATTGATCCTGCTTTTTCTGTCCGTAATAATTCATGATTTATTGCCTGTGCCGGCTCTGCGTTGTTCCAAAACACCATGTCACGATTTCGGCGTCGATTCGTCTACGATTTTCATGAGTCTGGTTCTCAACCATTGCGTAAACGGTTCGAGTGAAAATTCGCCTGCAGAGAGCCGCCGCGCTTGAATTCCCGCTTGGGTTCGCCATTCATGATCTTCGATCAATTGCTTCAGCTTGTGAGCGACCTGAGTAGGGGTGGACCCAGAAATCGCTACCCCGCAGCCTCGATCATTGATGAACTGTGCCGGTGCAGTGTCAGGACTCGCGACTGCAACGACTGGCAATCCGGCTGCACAATATTCTGTCAATCGCGAAGGCAGGGAAAACCGCGCATAACCACTATCGGCTTTGCTACCCCAATTGAAAGGCAACAACGCCAGATCTGCCGACTGCAACTTCTGCTGGAGATGAAAACCGTCATAGAATCCTCTCCAGACAATTTCGTCCCCCAATTCGTATCCACCCTCAATCAGTTTTTGAACCCGCGCAGGATGAATGTACCAGTCGATGGGTCTCAAAGAGGGCAAGTCCGCCTGACACAGGCTCCACACCTCACGTAAAAACGGAAGCAATTGGGGTTGCCAGAGATTACCAATCATAACCGCCCGAAATGTGGAACTGAATCGAACATGCCGGGTTTTGCTCGATTGCGGGGGATCCTGATGGAGTGCTGAAACGATCTGCACTTGACGACCGAACGTCTGTTCCAGTTCTCTCCCCATGCTCTGCGTCAATGCCCACAACTCACTCACCCTGGAATTTAAGCTTCGAAACCCGTTGGCAAATTCTCGCGCATCATGCGGAGCCATGTCCATGAAGTGCTGTACCACAGGTGTAGAATATTCTACTGATTCGATGGCGATGCGCAGCAGCCTGAGGTCATTCTCGTTGAATGCTGTGGAATATACGATTTGAGGAGAAAATGTGTGTCCTTTCAGTGTTTGTTGCAGTAGCCGAGCACACTCACTTTCAAAGACATTATCGGGGAGTAGGATCTGATTCTCAAGCCATGGACTTCCTCCTGTTGAAACAACCGACACCGCAAACAAATTCTCACGTGGGAAGTCCCGAAACATGCGCTGTAACAAGACGCCTGTACCGTGGGTATTGTCGAGAGATTCATAACTGAGAAATAGAATTCTTGGCAACGCTTCACGGGCTATCATGACTCCGCCTTCAAGTGCAAC
>JBEGIR010000057.1 GCA_040224245.1 Puniceicoccaceae bacterium
CATCGAGTGTAGTGAAACGCAATGCAAATGATCATGCGGCACTGCTCATCAAAAAGCTCATCATCTACACGGGTTCTGTCGTTCTGGTTGCCACAATCCTCGTCGAGCTTGGCTTCAACCTTTCGGCGATCCTTGGAGCAGCCGGTATTGTGTCCGTCGCGGTCGGATTTGCCGCTCAAACCAGCCTGTCTAACATCATTAGTGGTGTCTTTCTTTACTGGGAAAAACCTTTTCAGGTCGGGGATGTGATCCGGATCGGGACGACCACAGGTACCGTGATTTCCATCGATCTGCTATCCGTAAAGCTTCGGTCCTTTGAGAACCAGATGATTCGCATTCCCAATGAAACGATCATCAAATCCGAATCCACCACCGTCACACGCTTCCCCATCCGACGCCTCACCCTCCCGATTTCAGTTTCCTATGGAAGCGACGTGCAACAGGTGATGGACGCATTGAAGGAAATCGCCGACCAAAACCCACATTGCCTCGACGAACCGGAACCCCTCATCGTCTTTGACAAATTTGGGGAATCCTCCCTTGATTTCATTTTTGGTCCCTGGGTCGAAAAATCAGAATTTCTCGCACTCAAAAACAGCATCATGAGGGACATCAAGACTCATTTTGATGCCAAAGGAATTGAGATTCCATTTCCTCAGCGTGTGCTGCACATACAATCTCAGGGCAATGATGCCCCTCCCACTACCCGGATTTGATCACGGATTTGCACATGACAACGGAGCTGCTTCCATGGTCTGAAACTGGAGCATTCCCGCTCTACCTCGCACCGATGGCTGGTTACACGGATATCGTCTATCGGCAGCTCTGCAAGGAGGAAGGTGCCGACATCCTGGTCAGCGAGTTTGTCATGAGTGATGCCGTCATTCTGGATCACCCCAAAGTATGGGAAACTCTTGATTTCACCGAAGCACAGCGACCGATGGGAATCCAGATATTCGGATATGATTTCAGCGCAATGGCTCAGGCGGCACAGATCATCGAGGCTCGTTCTGCACCGGATTTCATCGACCTGAACTTTGGCTGCCCATCCGAAAAAGTAACCTGCCAGCAGGCAGGCGCATCACTGTTGAAAGAACCCTCGCGCCTGATTCAGATGGCACAGGCTGTGGTCAAGGCGGTTCCCAACACTCCGGTTACCGCAAAAATCCGCCTCGGATGGGATGCGGCAAACCTGGTGGCTCACGACATCGCAAAGGGCCTTGAACAGGTGGGCGTGCGCGCACTCACCATTCACGGTCGAACGAAGGTGCAGGGATATTCCGGTGAAGCGGACTGGGATCACATTCGCAGTGTTGCGGAATCTGTCGACCTTCCTGTCATCGGCAATGGAAGCATTCAAAATTCCGCACAGGTGTATGCCCTTCAACACCACAGCCGAGTTCGGGGTGTCATGATCGGCCGGGCAGCTCTCGGCTACCCCTGGATCTTCCGGGAAATCAAGGAACACCTTCGCACGGGTGAGCGCCCGCCCCCACCCTCGCTCGAGCTGCGATGGCAAACACTACTGCGATATGCAAACCTGTTGGCAGCTCGCAAGATGCGCCAACATGAAGAAGGATCGATCACCTGGATGCGGTCAAAGCTGCTCAAACTCACCAAAGACATGCCCGGCTGTAAAAAACTCCGCGCAGAGATGAATCACATCCAGAAACTCGAAGACATCGCACCCATTGCAGAGCGACACCTTGAGCGCTACCGTGGACTGGTGCTGGAGCACAAGGACTTCAACCAACACAACGGACCTGCTTCCTAACAATGCGGCTGCATTGCCTGTGTCATCCATTCGAGAGCCTCCTCCAGAGTCTGGAAGACATGCAGGTTGTGGCTGTCGTAGAATGCTTTTTCAATGTATGCAACGCTCTGCCCCATGGGTGTATAGGTCACAAAGGCAATTTCCTTAAGATTCTCGGCCCCTTTTAATACCTTGCGCACCTCTGCCACATCCACCGAATGCGGATTCACACGATTTCCGATGTAACCGTAAGGCGCACCTTTAAAATACTCATCGAACAACTCTCGCAACGTTTTCACCTGCTCAGCGCTGACATGATCATCCGTCCACTCACCCACCACAAAATGCTCATAAAAATGGTAGCTCCCGAAGGAGGTCTTGTGGGTGTGCAGGGGTGATGGAGATCGCTCGGACGTCATAACTTGTAATAGATCGACAATTTCAGCATCAACTGTAGTGCATTCCCTCAACCGATCATGACACCCGGGTAAAAGTGAGGACGGTGCACTTGCTCTGACACCGTCCTCTATCCCAGCCGTTCTGATCAAGCCAGAAAAAATGCTTCCATCCGGCGAAAAGCCTCGTGACCCGGTGGGTGCAAATCCACCTCCATCACATCAACGAGCTTCGCCAGTTGCAGCTGGATCTGCGATAATTTCTCATCATCATGAACCCGCAACCAGATGCGGCTGTGAATCCCATCCCTCGACGGCATGCAAGCGATGCCTTCCAGATTGAAGGCGCGCCGGGCAAAGAGTCCCACAATATGCAACATGACGCCGGGATGATTCATCACTTTCAATTCCAGGGTAACGAGTGGTCTGGAGGAAGTGAAATGCTCCCGATCCTGTGGAGATTGTGTGTTGAGCGCACTCATGCGATTGCCTCCTTTCCCTGTGCCGCCAACGAGGCAGCATCCACCATCTCTCGATTGCTGCCACCCGGTGGAACCATCGGAAACACGTGCGCATCCAGCTCGGTTGGAATATTGATCAGGCACCCACCCCGACGTCGCAATAGCTCTTGGAGCAGCAGCTCCGGTTCCTCAGCCTGTCCCAAATCAAAGGCCTCCACTCCAAAGCCCCTTGCAATCATGACAAAATCAGTAGAAGTCGGAAAGGTCGATGCGATCAGACGTTGTTGATAAAACAGCTGCTGTTGCTGGTAGACCAGGCCCAGTGACTGATTGTTACAAAGCACAACTTTAAGGTTCAAATCCTCTTCGGCAATCAACGCAAGTTCCTGAATATTCATGAGCAGGCTGCCATCACCGGTAAAGCACACCACCGTCGCGTCAGGATGTTCCAGCGCAACACCTATCGCAGCGGGAAGTCCAAAGCCCATGGTTCCCAGTCCGCCCGAAGTCAACCACTGCCGTGCTCGATTGAACGGAAAACACTGTGCTGCCCGCATCTGATGCTGCCCCACATCCGTGGTGATAAAGACGTCAGCTGTAGCACTCAGTGCCTTGGCCGTTTGAACGAAAGGGCCATAGGGTGAACAGGCGCGATCCACATCCTCCCATTCAAGCGGATGCTGCTCTTTCAGGCTTTCCACCCGCTGCAACCACTCAACCCGCTTTCGCTCAGGCAGCAGTGGCAGCAAGGCATCCAGCGCCTGCTTCAAATCCGCAGTTATGGAAATTTCGGGCTGTCTCAGTTTGCCAATCTCCGAGCGATCAATATCGATGTGCACGACCTTTGCATGCGGACAAAATGCCTCGATCTTGCCCGTAGCGCGGTCATCAAAGCGCACGCCCAATGCAATCAGGCAATCACACTCATCCAGAAGAAGGTTCGTATAGCGCGCCGCATGCATGCCCAGCATGCCAATGAAACGAGCGTGGTCGGTAGGCAAAACACCCAAGCCCATCAGACTCGAAGTTGTCGGAAGATGCAGACGATCCACCAGTTCCCCAATCTCCGCATGTGCGCCAGAATGTACTGCACCTCCACCGATGTAGAGGATGGGTTTTTGCGCATGCAAAATACAGTTTGCCGCGCGCTCGAGCAACTCCGGTGCAATGGGGTCTGGCTGGTGCGGTGGCTGGGGTTCTGGCCAGACATCAACCTCAATGATCTCGTTTTGAACATCCTTGGGAACATCAATCCATACTGGACCCGGGCGACCCTCGGCTGCGATGCGGAACGCTTCCGGAATCACCTCCAGCAGCTCGCGAGCCGAGCGCACGAGGTAATTGTGCTTTGTGATCGGAACACTCAAACCATAGGTATCAATTTCCTGGAAGGCGTCCGTACCAATGAGCGCCTGCGGAACCTGCCCGGTAATGCAGATGATCGGAACTGAGTCCAGGCGCGCATCGGCAACCGCAGTCAGGGCATTCGTCGCACCCGGACCTGAGGTCGCAAAAAACACGCCGACCTTTCCAGTCGAGCGCGCCTGCCCCTGCGCGATAAATCCGGCACCTTGCTCATGTCTGGCAAGGATGTGACGAATGGATCGGTTTGCCGCCAATGCATGGTACATTGGCAAGTTTGCTCCACCCGGGATTCCGGCAATGCGTTCAATGCCGTGAATTTCGAGCAGTTTGATGATGATGGCTGCACCACTGATTTTCATGATGTTTCATTACTGAGTTTGTGCCGGTTGAAGGCGGGTGCGGGCCATGATCTCTACCCAAACAAAAACCCGCCGTTCTGTGCCGGCGGGTTTTGGTTTAAGAAAATTTTGCTTCCGAAATTCTACCGCGCAGACACAACGTTGGTCACGACGACCACCACATTGACCACCACGAGGCGAATCACATTGAGCATGTGGAAAGAGTTGCGGTCAGATTGCATTGCTTGGTAAAATAAAATTCTTTCGGAATGGAGCACTGCTCCACGTAGCTGGAAACCCTTCTGACACAAGAAACGACTCCAACGCAAGTCCCGAATTGATTATTTCACGATTTTTCAACCCGATACTGACATCAGCAGCATGATCATCGCAGAACTCTCGGCCAATCACGCCCAAGACGAACGTCGGGCACATCAATGGATTGACGCGGCAGCCGAGGCAGGTGCAGACGCCATCAAGGTGCAGACCTACACCCCCGACACACTGACGTTTTGCTCAAACCAGCCACCTTTCGTCATCGAAGATCAGGCGCTGTGGAGCGGGCGAAGCTTATGGGATCTCTACGAAGAAGCGCATACACCCTGGCAATGGCAACCCGAACTCAAAGCGCACGCCGAAGAACGCGGACTGCAGTTCATCGCTTCAGTCTTTGATTTCAGCTCGATTGAATTCTGGCAAAAGCACCAGCTTCAAATCTACAAAATCGCATCAGCCGAACTGATCGATCTTCCCCTGCTCAAAGCAGTCGCGGCCACTCATCAGCCGATCATCCTGTCGACGGGAATGGCTAGCCTTGATGAAATTGACGAGGCTGTCGCAACGCTGCAGCGCGCAAATTCATCCATCGATCTCACTTTGCTCAAATGCTCGAGCGCGTATCCGGCTCCGGTGGAGTCCATGAATCTCGCTGGCATTCAAACCCTTCGCAGTCGATACGACCTGACCGTTGGATTATCAGACCACTCGATGGAACATGCCATCGCGGTTGCTGCCGTCGGCCTGGGAGCGACGGTCTTTGAAAAACACTTGAAACTGCCGGACGGTCCACCCTCCCCGGACGATGCGTTTTCCCTCACCCCCGAGGAATTCCGCGAATGGACCTGCCTCATACGCACCGCACTCAAAGCTCTCGGCTCAGGCGAACTCAAACCCAGCGAATCCGAACGCTCCACCCTGCCGTTTCGACGCTCCCTTTTTGTGGTGCAGGACATGCAACCCGGTGAAGCATTCACCCCACAAAACCTGCGCTCAATCCGTCCGGCAAACGGCATGCACCCGCGCCACTACGAAACTGTGCTAGGCAAGGTGGCTGCCTGTGCGATTCGTGCGGGGACTCCACTGAGCGCTGAGCTGATTGAATCGGCATCCACACATTCAGAGCTTACACGCTGACGGCCATACGGAAGTTGACTTCAATTCGCAGAACTTGACGTGATCGACCACACGCATTGAGTTCCGGGATGGAATCCGATCTCCAGCGCTATTTACATGAGCATATTCCGCTCTCCCGAATGATGGAAGTGACCGTCGTGAAAGCCAATCCCACCGGCGTTCAGCTCTCCGCTCCCATCGCACCCAACATCAATCACCGGGATTCGGTCTTTGGTGGCAGCCTGTCAGCCTTGGCCATCCTAAGTGCATGGAGCTACCTTCACATGCGCCTGACGCAGGAATCCATAGCCTGTCGTCTGGTGATCCAGCACAACTCCATGCACTACAACGAACCGGGGCTGGGCACCTTTGAAGCTACGGTGGATGCGATTGCCGATGGACAGTGGCTGCGCTTTAGCCGCACACTTCATCGCATGGGAAAAGCCCGCATCACCCTGCATGCTGCACTCACCGGGCATGGAAGGCACCTCGGTTCATTTGAAGGACAGTTTGTTGCCATCCGCCAGCAGTCATAAGCGGATTCAGAATCGTTTCTACACGATCTCGTAGAAAATTCTGTCACCTTGGAACACTGTTGTGGCACCTATGTTTTGAAAACACGCGTAAATACGCAAACAGGCAGTCCAGCGAACCGGACTGCCTGTTGTTATCGGGAAGTGAATCTTCCGACTAGACCAATCAGAAGGAATAGCGCGCTCCAACCGCAAAGGTGCGGCTGTAAAGCGAGTTTCCAAAATTGTGAGTCTTCTCATACTCGTAATAGCTCTGGTAGAGCTCTTCCGTGATGTTTGTGGCATCAAAGGTCAGCACGAAGTTGTCGGACACGTTGTAGGTAAACTGAAAGTCCATGCTGCTTTCCGGACGGCGGTAAACCCCCAGCGGATTGGCAAACAAGGCCGCTTCATAGTTGTTCAGGAACGCATCGCGCCAGACATAGGACAAACGTGCCGAGAAGCTGGACTTCTCATAGGCAAGCACCACAGAGTAGGACGAATCCGATACCGCAAAGAAGGGTGTCGTATCTTCGCCAACCACTTCGCCTGCATCATTGGTGATGGGGATATTCTGTTCGGAATCAAGAATCGTATAGCTGGCCTGAATTCCCAATCCATCCAACAGATCCGGAAGTCCCTGCGGGAAATAGACCACCCCAATTTCGACGCCCTTGAGTTCACCATCCGAAGCATTGTCTGGCCGGGAAATGATGTAGTCGTAGCCCTCGTAGTTCACACGACTGCGGAATCCGACAACCAGGCCTTCGATATCGCGTTGGAAGAGTGTTCCATACACCGCCCCCTCATCAGCAAAGTAGTATTCCAGTGCCAAATCGTAGTTTGTCGATTCCGTTGGATCCAAGTTGGGATTTCCACCAGTGGCGGTTCCGTAGCCAATATTGGTCACGTCTTCCACATAGGTGATTGCCGCATTCAGATCGACGAAGTTCGGACGACGAATGGTCTGGCTGTAGCTGAAACGTGCGCGAAGGTTTTCGGTGAGATCATAGCGCAGCATCAGACTCGGGAGCAACTTGGACTTGCTGGTATTCTCCGAGCTGGTTTCCAGGGTCTGAATGTCGGTGAAGTTCATGTCCGTGTCATACTGCACAAAACGGAAACCCACCTGCCCATCGAGTTTTTTGCCACCCAGTTCTGTGACAAAATCGCTCTGGATGTAGGCTGCGTAGTTCTTCTCGTTGATGTTGAAGTTTTCCGTCAGGGAAACGTCGCTTCCTGTGGCGAGACCTGCGCCGATCGCGTTGTTGTAGATGTTGCGAACCGCATCCTTGTTTGCAGCGATGTAGTGCCCATCTACGACCACCCACTCACGCGGGACATCCGCTTTTCCGTCGAAAAATCCGGTGCTCAGGTGCTGCCACTCCGGGAAATTGCTCAGGGGTTGCCCAAGAATTCCGGTATCAGCGGTGCGCTGTGCCTCCGAAGCATCGCGATTGTCAAAACGCACACCAAAACTCACCTTCTCGATGAAATCAATATCGGGGGTCCATTCGCCGTCGAACTTGAAGTTGATCGCATCGCCCTTGAGTCGGTTACCGTTGTCATAGAGCTGCGCAACCGTCCACTGCGAGGGATCGGTAGTCGGGTTGTTTCCGCCAAAACTGAAGGCTGGCAGACCATCATCCGCATTAAAATCCACCGAAATCGAATCATAGACACGCTCCGTGCGCATCGCAAAGAAGTCACTGGTGAACTCACTGGTCTGGTAGGCAAGGTCCGCCATCAATTTGACGTTACTGCCGACATCCCACTTACCACTGATCGCGTACAGGTAGCTGTCCGTTTTTTCCTTGCTCTGATCCCCGCTCATGAAGCCATAGGGAAACCCGACAAACGGCCGTTCTTTCACGATGTTCGTGCCCGGAAAGAGCACCACGCTCGGGTTGTCACCCAAAGCACCCCACCAGTCGGCGAAGGAGAACAACAGGGAATTGAACGACTCGTTGCGGTAGCCGTTGTAGAACGCCTCAAACGTATACTCCGAGCGACCATCCTTCGGGGCAAACTGCAGCGACAGGTTGGCAGCAGGACGCTTGCGCTCACCCGTGAAATCATTTTGAAAAATCGCATCGCGAGACAACACGTAGGGAGTCGGAACTCCATTGATGTTCAGCGTCGCGCCTTCATGAAATGGCAGACCGGCTTCCAGTCCAGCTTCCCAGATTGGATTTTCCGCAACACGCCCATCTGTCAGAAAGATGCGCTCGTAGGGAACCCAACCCGGAGCGGGCTGATTCGTCATGAAGGGAACCATCGCACCCGGAGTCACATTCTGGTCGCGGTAGTTGGTTGTCGCATAGGAGATGTTGAAGAGCGCACCAAACTTGCCTGCATCCGTCTCCCAGGTATTCGAAATCAGTGCACTGAGGTTCGGATCCCACTCCTCCGCCTGCTCCTGATAGATGTACCGCGCCGCCAGGACAGATTTGAATCCGTCAAAGTAGAAGGGACGCTGCGTCTGAATATTGATGACACCCGCGATGCCCGACTCGATGAGTGAGGAAGAGCGCGTCTTGTAAATATCCACACGGTTAAGCAGTGAAGCCGGAATATCGGCCAATGCAACCGAACGTCCGGATGCCGTAAAGATGTCACGTCCGTTGATTGTGGTCGTGACGTCTGTCATCCCGCGAATGGTCACAGTCGACACTTCACCGGCTCCGCGGTTGGTCGTCTGCACACCTGTCACGCGCTGCAGGGCTTCCACCACATTGTTGTCGGGGAATTTTCCGATGTCTTCGGCGATGATGACATCCACCATCTGGTATTCTTCGCGTTTGATTTCAACGCCTTCGATCAAACTGTCACGAATGCCGTACACGACAAATTCCTGTAGATCATAGGTATCCTCATTGTTGATTTCCTGAGCCTGAAGTCCAACAACAGAGAACGCCGTCATCAGCAAGGAGAACGAAAAACCAAGGGTTTTCCTTCCCAGCGAAGCAATACCGCCATTCGGGTAGTCTAGCTTGGATATATTTTGGGTCATAGTAGTTTATTTGGGTTCACGATCTTTCGTGGGGATGAGGGAACCGATCAGCAGCATGGACTGCCCTCGTCATCCAACCCTACATGCGCAACTCACCGCCAACATCCGCCAAAAAAAAATTGGGCGACATACAGCCCGCTGCAAACGACAACATGCGTGCGCACGTTCCGATCAAATCGTATCAGCGAAACTGATTGATCTCAGGCTCATACCGATACCCGCCCTTTGCCATGTGTTGCTCCAGTTCGCTGCGCTCGATCCCGTGGTATGCACACAGCTCTTCCAAATCCTCCCGATGATTGCGTAGCTCCGTGTTCACAATCCCATACAGCAGTTCGGGGTCCCATTGCAGAAATCGAGTCCAATCCATGCTCGAAGCCAATGCAGTTGCGCGAATGCGTTCAAGCAGAAAGCTAGGTATTCACGCTGTCACAGCCGCCAGTCCACCCGATTGGAAGCGCAGGGCAACACCCGCCTGGATTCGCAATCCGGTCTCCATCGCACGATCATTAAAATCATAGGTGGATGTGTGGAGCTGTGGCCACGAGGAAGCTCCCGGCTCCCGGACCCCAAGCAGCCAGAAGCAGGCAGGAATCTGTTCCGCAAAAAACGCAAAATCCTCTCCCCCCATAGTGGGTGGAACCGGGACCCATGCGTCGCTTCCCACGACCTCACTTGCAACAGCAGCTA
Source organism: Puniceicoccaceae bacterium (assembly GCA_040224245.1). Lineage (NCBI taxonomy): Bacteria > Pseudomonadati > Verrucomicrobiota > Opitutia > Puniceicoccales > Puniceicoccaceae > Puniceicoccaceae bacterium. Next base: position 9,920 of record JBEGIR010000057.1, read on the forward strand.
CCAGACGCGTCGCTGCCACATGGTTCTTCAACACAGGATATCCGCTCTCGGCTTGCATCACAACTGCACGCGCTCCATGCGCACTGGCAATCCCCGACGCCATCGCCTGCATGCGCTGAAGCAGTTGATCACGGTGTGCAGGATCCAGGCAGCGAAGGGTGCCGCGCAGCACCACTTCTTCGGGGATGATATTGTAGGCACTGCCAGCATGTATCTGACAGATTGAAAGCACTGCGGAATCAAGCGGATCCGTCTCCCTCGACACCAGGGTCTGAAGCGCTGTGATCAATAACGCCGCAACCGGAACCGGGTCCACCGTTCGGTGAGGAAACGCTGCATGCCCCGCCCTGCCCTGAATGCAAATATCAAACGAATGCGTGCTCGCAAACGCAGCACCTTCCACCGCACCCGCCTGCCCCACTTCCAGCGTGGGCCAACCGTGCAGTCCAAAAATTGCCTCAACCGGAGGCTCCCTCAACACGCCTGCCTCGAGCATTTTGAGTCCACCAGCACCCCCTTCCTCAGCGGGCTGAAAGAGAAACTTCACCGGACCCGACAGGCGATCCGGACAGCGCGCCAGGACGCGAATGAGTCCTGCCATCAAGGCGCTGTGTCCGTCGTGCCCACAGGCGTGCATGCGACCCGGATGGGTCGATGCATAAGCAAGTCCACTTGCTTCGCTAATGGGCAACGCATCCATGTCGGCACGGAATGCTACACAAGGTCCCGACTTGTCGCCTCCCAACAGGGCAACCATGCCCGTACCCGCAACTCCGGTCTGCAACTCAAGTCCGGGTACATCCTCCAAAAATGACTGGATGAGCGCAGCAGTTGCGTGCTCCTCATAACCCAGTTCCGGGATCTGGTGAAGACGCCTGCGCAGATCGACCACGCCGTCGAGCTCATCCCGAACAGCCTGGGTCAAAAAATCATCGTTCAGTTCTTTCATTTTCCCGGATTTGCGAGCATAGTTTCTCTGTACCTTTCCTAGCATAGTCATGGCAATGGCTCAGACAATCCAATAACCCTCTCCCCATGAAGTTCATCAAAGTGCTCTTTCTGCTGCTGATCATACTGATCGCCGCCCTGATTGTCCTTTATTTTTTCGCAGGCAGCCTGTTCAAAGGTTCGCTCACCCGCACCAGTCCCGCATTGCTCGGAGTTCCGGTATCGCTTGAAGGGACCACTGTCGATCCACTGCGGGGCAAGGTGGAAATCCAGGATCTGCAAATCCACAATCCGCCATCCTTCGATAGTGAATATGCATTTCGACTTGGCACGTTCAGCCTGCAAATGGACCCGCTCTCGGTGTTCGGGGATACACTTCACATCCGCGACTTTCAAATCACTGACGCGAGTATTCTCAGCGATGGACTGCGCGCCGATAACCACCGGGCCATCCTGAAACACCTTCAGTCCAAAATACCTGCTTCCAAAGCCCCTGAATCAACTGAAAAAGAACCCACATCCCCCCGTGATGGGAAGAAGGTGATCATCGACCATTTCGCATTTCAGGACAGCGAGCTGATCGTTATGCTCGACGGTGAAGTTATCACGCGCGTCGACTTTCCCGCCGTAACGCTCGAACAAATCGGTTCAAAAGGCAATGCCTTGACCCTTGCAGAAGCGCTCACTCAAATTTATTCCGCCATCGCCAGTGAAACAACCCGGGTCCTCACCATCAATGAAGAGGTGATTGAAAATATCGGTCGCGCCAAACTCAAGTCCCTCGGCATTGATGATGTCAAGGATCTCAAAAACCCCAAACGCATCCTGGAGGATCCCGAAAAACTGGAAAACCTGCTCGAAGCCTTAACCGCTCCTGATTCAGCTTCCGATCGTTCCGGATCGACTTCTGGCAAATAGTGATTTACATCTTCGCCACAGTTCACTAAAAGATTTCCTAATACTGATTCGCAAAATCAGAGCGGTATTTAATTCTAACCACAAACAAAATGGCAGAAACATTCAGCAAACTTACCATCCTTTACGCCACAGAGACAGGGAATTCCCAGGATCTGGCAGAACGCACGGCCGAGCGCGCCGAAGGTGCCGGATTTGAGGTCGAAGTGCTCAACGCAGCCGAATACGATGTGAACGATCTCAGTTCGGTCGAAGCACTGATCTTCTTCGGCTCCACTTGGGGTGAGGGTGAGCCACCGGAGTCCGCATGGGATTTTCACGATAACCTGATCGAAGGCGACGCCATCGACTGCAGCAACCTGAAGTTCGCCGTTGTGGGTCTGGGCGACAAGGAATACGAGCAATTCTGCGAATTCGGCAAACGTGTCGATGCTGCACTTGCGAAAAACGGTGGCACCCGGTTCATGGATCGGCTCGACCTCGATGCCGAGTATGAAGACGACTATGAAGCCTGGGCAGACAAGCTGTTTGAAACCATTCAATCAGCCTGATTTTTCCACTTTCGGAATTCGCAAAACCTGTGCTGTGATACGCGGCACAGGTTTTTTTGACCCCGCTCATCTGTCCAGAAAAGGGCAAGACACAGCACCCGTCAGCACCAGTGATCAGCGATTCGATCAGCGATTCGGCAACCAACTTAACAACATTGCCCGGGTGTCCTCCCGTCCTCTCCCAAACTGTTTGCGCACCGCATAGCCTTTGGGGAAGTTCTCCAGCAAAACTGGCGATTCCAGCAGTATCCAGGCTCCCTTTTGCGGATGAAAACAGGAGGTCAATTGCTCAAGCACCCCAAAATAGCGGGCCTCTACCTCGCGGTAAGGTGGATCCACAAATACCAAATCCACTTGCAACCCCGGTGCTCCACCCCTCGCCAACCACTGAAAAACGTCAGCTCCGGTTATCTTGAAATTTCCCTCCAACTCTTCTTCCCTGCCCGCACTGTGCAACACCGCCTGTAGGTTTTGTTCGATAGCCTTCAGGGCAGCGCGATGCTGTTCGACAAATACCCCAGCACTCGCCCCGCGACTGATGGCCTCCAATCCGTAGGTCCCCGCTCCGGCAAAGAGATCGAGAAAAACCGCGCCCTGCACATCGTCCCCGATGGAAGAGAATACCGCCTCTCGCATGCGGTCGGTTGCGGGACGCACCCAATCGCCTTTCGGGCAATCCAGTGCAATACTGCGGGCGCTTCCTCCGGTGATACGCATAATGGGCGCATCATTTAATGATTCCCGCCAAACTTCAATCATTGACTTCCCTTCCCGCTTGCAGACTCTTGAAGGCGTGGTGGATTTCACTTCCATTCTGCAACATCAACACCAAACCACATCCTTCCTTTCTACGGTGCAGCGCTGCATGGCTTCGCTTCGCCGTTCGCACTTCCTGTGACTCTCCAAATATCAGCGTTTCGTTTCACTGCAATGGTAGTGGCGTTTATCCTGCACTCGAGCGGGAGTATCAGCGCATCCATGGACATGCAGCACTACCATTGGCCGCTTTCGGTTCAATGGCAGGAAGCGCATGGCGATGCTTCACTTGAACGCTTTGCCGGTCCGCTCTATGAGCAGCGGGATCTGGAATCAGAATCCTGGTTCGCAGTGCGTCCCTTGCTACTCAAACAGGACTTTCCGGATCGCCCGACTGACGAATCCGCACTTTCCATTCTCTACCCCCTCTTCAGCTATCGCAGCTATCCCGGGCACAAACAATGGAGTGTGTTTTCGCTCATCCGCTGGAGTCGGATCGACACTCAAACCCATCACCTCGAATTCGATTCCGATCTCACACGCCACTACCGCAAATCATTTGAAGTATTTCCATTCTACTTCGACTACGATTCCTGGAACCCCGACTACGCCTACTTCGGGATTTTTCCCCTCTTCGGAGAACTCAAAAACCGTCTCTTTTATGAGCGAATTTCCTGGCTGGCCTTTCCCCTCTATTCAAAGTGGGAGCGCAAGGACGAGGCGACCTATGCATTTCTTTGGCCATTGTTCCGCTATCGCACCGGTGAGCAGTCCAGCGGATTTTCCATCTGGCCCATTTATGGTCAATTTGAACGCGAATCGGATTACCGCCAGCGCTTTGCGCTCTGGCCGCTGCTTTACTATCACCAGAAGAAGCTCTACCTGGACACTCCCGACACACACATCGGCATTCTTCCCCTCTATGCCAGAGAGAGCCGGGAAGGCTACCTGAGAGAAGACTTCCTCTGGCCCTTTTTCGGCTACACCCTGAACACGGCTGACAACTACGAAGAAGCGCGATTCCTCTGGCCGCTATTCATTCAGGGTCGTGGAAATGATCGCTACCTGAATCAAATCGCCCCGCTCTACTCCATCTCCAGGCGCAACGGTGTGGAATCCAAATGGTGGCTCTGGCCATTGTTCAATACCCGGAGCTACCAGCGCGAGGGAATCGATTTTCAGAAATTCCGCATCTTCTATTTTCTCTACCAGGATGTGGAACAGCGCAAGGTTTCCGACCCTGAACAATCGCTCGGACTGAAGCGCCACCTGTGGCCCCTCTTTAGCTATCGCAAAAACGCGGATGGCAGCCGTCAGTTTCAGATGCTCAGTCCACTGGAGCCGATCCTGCCAAACAGTTCCGAAATCCGGCGTCTCTATTCCCCACTCTTTGCCCTCATTCGCTACCAGGCACAGGGCGATGACCAGAAGGATCTGGAATTGCTCTTCTCTCTCATTCACTTTGAGCAGCGAGGCAACCGGGAGCGTTTGGAAGTGGGACCATTGTTTGGATACGAACACTCCGATGTGCTGGAACGCTTTGAAATCCTGAAAGGCCTGCTCGGATACCGCAATGAAGACGGACAACGCGTCTTGCGATTCTTTTGGTTCAATATCAAACTGGGAGCTTCGTCAGAAACCCCTGCTGATGCTTCCAGTCCGAAATCCGGAAATCATGACTAGTTCCACAAGCTCAAAGATCCCGAAAGCACTGCTCGACAACGGAATCGCCAATTTTTTCGATGATGTTGGCAACAACTTCATCCTGCTCATTCGCACGACTCGCTATGCACCGCTGGTTCTCACTCAGACCCGGCGCATTGTGGAACAGTGTTACCTGATGGGGATCAATACCATCCCCATCGTCGCCGTCTTGAGTTTTTTCATCGGTGCCGTGCTCGCACTGCAAACCGGGTTCGTACTCTCGCAACTGGGAGCGGTAGAGTTCATCGGCAGCATCGTGGGACTGTCCGTCGTACGCGAACTCTACCGCTCCCAGTTGCGTGAGTACGAACCCGGTTTGCAGTG
>JBEGIR010000058.1 GCA_040224245.1 Puniceicoccaceae bacterium
AAAAGATTGCTCAACCAGGTTCGCCAGTCCACCAACATTGCGCAGGGTTCCGTGAGATCCGACGTAAGGGTCCGAACAACGTTGCGAAACCCCGAGGATAATCGTCCGGTTTGATCCATCGCAAACACAACTGCCTCTGGTTCCACACCCAGTCCTTCGGCCCTGATTACTCCAATTGATTCACCCCAAAACACCGGCTGGCAACCCGCATTTCCTGCCCATTGTGCCCCAACGCCCGCAAGCACCGGATCCCTCGACGCAATTAATACTTTTTTCACAGGATAGCTTAACAGCTCCCTATCTCTATACCCCGAAATCACATGCAACTGTTCTGAACCCAATGCAGCACTCAATGATCCCCACAGCTGTCGCAGGTGTTGAACATCCGAAACAATGCCAAGAGATGCCACATCCTTCTCGTCACTGACCATTTCCACAAAAGTAGGTAGCCATGCGATGTCCATTGCCTTGAGCAACTCTATCCAAACTGAGCATGGTTGTTCGTCGGGGAGCAGATCCGAAAGCACAACATCTGGTCTCCATGCAAACGTCCTGACAGGGGTCACTCCAGACCATCTGTGCGCCGACCCCGGAAAGATAAACCATGTTCCTCCAACCCTCTCACGCCAATCAGGGGGGTCCGGAGGGTCATCCACACAAAACACGATCCAAATCCTTGCTTGGACTCCAAGTGGTTCTTGAGGAGTTTGTTCATCACTTGACCACACAATCCAATCAGAAGGGATCTGATCACAGCACAGCTTCGCAGCCAAGGCTAGAGATCCTCGACCCTGTGGACACCAAATCGCCACCGGGATATGGGAATCTTTGTCCGCTTCGGAGCTTTGGAATTCCTGAGTAGGATTGTTGGAAAACATGGATGATTCAGACAACTCCGCAGGTCAGGATTTGTGGCTTACTTGCAGATGATTCAAATGGACTACATGCATATCACAGTGTGTGCAAAGACACCAGCTTCCATGCTACCGCCATTGGTCGAGCGGACATCACGACATACACCAATCCTAAAAGAAAAACTTTCCCCCAAACGCGTCAATAGACCTGTAAAGCAAAACCCGCACCACTTCATGACCAATTTTGTGTCAACGTGAAGCCGGTTTATTGTTCACGATCTCCCGGTAGTAGACCAAGGCGCGGTCGAGCAGGATGAGGGGGCACTGGAGATTTGTGCGGGGGCCGCAGGTATGGGAAATCCCAGCTATGGGTATACGACGATCCTTGAGGTTGGCGCATTCTCTGACATTACCTACGCAGTTCATGCAATCTCCCATAAACCCTACGACGCAAGCAGGGCCTCCCGCAAGTATTTGTATGAAGTAGCGACGATGCCGTCCCTGAATTCGTAGGGTTCTCCGGTGTAGATCACATGGGATTTCTTCAATTCGTGCTGGTTTTTGCTGAAATGGAACAGGTTATTCTTGAATGAGGAGTGGAAGGTTGAACTCGATTTAATTTCGATTCCGAGCAGGAACGATAATCAAAGTTCTCAAAACAGGGAGGTAGTTTGAATACGACAAATGACGCTTCGAGGATCAATCACCAATGGCGAATCGAAAAAGGAAGCAATTTCAGAATACCAGTTCGACCTACCAATGACTGGCTAATCGCTTCCCGCAACGCAAGCTGATGCGATCCTGTCAAAATGAACTGACCCACTTGCTTGCGCTCATCCACAACCCCCCTGCAAATAGCTCAGCAACTGAGGACTCTGTTGAATTTCATCAATAATGACGTTTTCGGAGTTCAAGTCCGGAATTGCATAAAACCTAATAAGACATCTGGATGTTTTTAGGCAAAACTTCGGATGTTCAATCCATCTTCGCTTGCTGATCGCTGGAAAACCAGAACCCTTTTGGCAATCAAGAGATCTTTTTGGAAACACCACAATGCCATGCAATGTGTCGTTTCCAAATCCATTCTCCAATCAGATTAGTTTCTTCGATCCAGCCAATTTCCTATCCGATCCAATGCTCGAGCAGAACCTTTGCCAATGCCTTTTCCGCACTATCCCGGCGAGAGGGGTTGCTTGAAGTCAAATCCCGAAACACTTTCGAAAGCTCACTGATGATGTCTTTGGAGAACGAAGACGAGGTCACGGACTGAGGCATCAGGCTGGCTTCCGCGTTGCCTTCCCGCCTCCCATGCGCGTGATTCACAATCTCCCGGTAGTAAACCAGGGCGCGATCAAGCAGGATGAAGGGGAATTGGGGGTTTGTGCTGGGGCCGCAGGTGAGGGAAAAGCCACCGATGGGCAGGCGCTGAAAGCGCACTTTGGAGAGTTCCTTGCCTTTGAACAGGGCACCGCCACCGCCGAGCGCCGCACCGGTGGCAGTGAAGATCCCAAAACTGAGGCCCGACAGGGCGAGGTCCAGTGCGACTCCCGCTCCGGCGCCCGTGGCAGCGGCGGCAAGCATGAGTTGTTTGTCGGTCAGGCCCAGCACTTGCCAGGTCTGTTTGGAAAACAAGTCCTCCTGCAGGATGGACTGTGCGGGCAGTTCGAACTGGTAGAGGTGATGGCGGTAGTGACGCCGAATCTCCTCGAAAAGTTTTTTTTCCTGCTTTTCGATGCGGTCGCGATACTGTTGCAGCAGTTCTTTTTCGATGCGCACACGGTCGGCCTCGTGCGCATACTTGCGCTCGGCCTGATAGCGAAGTGCCCACGAAAGATAGCGCACGATGGCGTCCACAACACGGTTTCGACGGTAGTCCCAGTCCTGCCGAAAGGCCGCAATCGCACGGTTGAGCGCAGGTTCCCAGTCCTGATGGATTGCCTTGAGTGTCTCAAACAACGCAAGCCGTTCGGGGAATCGGGCCTGGTGCGCGTTGAATTCGCGGATCACGTTAAAATGGCGGCGAAAGGCCTCTTTCCAATCCTTCAGGTAACTGCGATCCGCATCCTTGAAGTTGATCACCGCCATGCGCGGGCGATTGACCAGACGCAGGATTTCCATCTCCGCCAAATCCACCTCGAGCAAGGGACGGGAGCAATCCACCACGTAGATCAAGCCAGCGCCCTCGCGCAGCGGACGCATCAGCTCGAGGTCGTGATGAAAATCGGGGTTCTCTCCAAATTGCTCCTGCACGCTCGCAAGCAGTGCCTCATCCGTCAGGCCACTCTCACGCATCCAGTCGAGCAGGCGTGTCGGATTCTGAAATCCGGGTGTGTCGACGAACTCCAGCAGGGTTTCACCGTTGATCTCGAGCGGAAAGCGCTGGCATACCACCGTTTCGCCGGGGTAGTCGCTCACGACCACCGAATCATCTTCAGTCAGGGTCGAGAGCACGGACGATTTGCCCTCATTGGGATGGCCAATCACGGCGATGATGGGGTGTGCACTCATGAAATCATTTCGGATTGTGGATCAGGTGCCAGTCGCAGATTGGGCAGCGAAAGCAACCTCAATTTCTGCTGCCAGACCGTGCGCATCGATGTCGACAGGGGTTGCACCGTCTTCACCGCAGGTTTGCCCAGCAGGAGGATGACGAGGGACTGCTCGGAGTCCCTCAAGCGGCGCGCGAGTGAGGCGAGTTCGTTGAGCCGCTCCTGAATGGGTGGCTGCCAACCCTCCAGCAACAGCAACACCTGTCCCTGCCCTGCCGGATGCGCAAGAGCAGGCTCCGAAAGGCGTTTCACCACCTGAAGTTTCGGCTCCGCCACCTCCCATTGTTCGGCCAATGTGCTTTGCAGCACTTGCTCACCATAGCGTTCAAAGGACTCCTGCAGAACCACCACCTGCAGCGCTTCCTTTCCTGCCAGAGATTCCGCTGCGGACAGGGGCGTCGCAGATCTCTCATCCGCTTCCCGACTCTTGCTCACTCTTCCCTGCAAGTTCCATTCCACCGACTTCATGCGTTCCACAATGCTGGCCTCTTCAAAGCGCTCAAACTTCAGTCTCGCGAGCATGCGAGACTCGTTCCATCGCGTCATCATCCAGACCAAACCGCGCGGCAGCAAACCATAGACAAGCACACAGGCCAGCAGGAAGGGCCACCACGCCAGCAAGTCCGTCGATTCCAACATTGCGCCGGACTCGCGCAGCACAATGCGCGACCCGATGATCTGCTCGAGCGAAGGATGAGAGACTGTCTCACCCGCCAGCCAACTCCAGGGACTCGAAAGCACCTTCACCAGCGCGTAGACGTTTTCAGGTGAGTCCACGAGCGAACTCTGCCAACCAAAGGCGCGGTCGGTGAAGAGCAACAGCAATACCATGCAGCCCAGCACAGCCAGATTAAATACCACGCCCGATAGCTGAAACAGGCCAAACAGGCGGTTCGCCACCACTGCTCCGTGGTGCTTGAGCAGCGACTGCAGTCCGATGCTCAGGATCTTCGCACGATCCCGCCCCTGTGCCGAAGTGCGCTCATGCAACCAGGGTTGATGCCACAGCCAGTTCAGCAGGGATCGCAGCCAGTTCGACGGAAGTGCATAGGCCCGGGCAAACAGGGAACCCCGCACCCACGCCAGTAGTAGCAATGGCAGGTAACCCGCCAGCATCAGCAGCTGCGGAGCAATCAGCAGGCCGAGAAACACCGACACATTTACTGGCACAGTGCCATCGTAGCGCAGGGTCCAAAGCGTAGCCGAAACTCCCGCACTCACTGCAAGCAGACACAGGAACAGCGAAAGTATGGTAGTGGCGCGCATAAACAGGCGCCCTGGGGAGGGTTCAAGCGGACGCACCCGCTGCATTTCCGTCAGCCAGTGCTTCAGCAAGTCAGATGCATCTGCCGAGGCATCCAGACCAGCGTTTTGGAAGCAATTACGGTCCCGTCGCTCCAGCGTGGCAGGATCGATGTCTCGATCCATCCAGCACTGTCCCTGCAAATCGATCAACTCTGGCAGAGTCCATTGGGTGAAAGCTTTGCGATGTCGGCGCATGATGGATCGGATGAGGAGCCTTCAATCGGAATCACAGGTCCTGCATTTCGACCATGGTGTGAGGAATGTGCAGAAGTGCAAGGCGTTCTGTGAGCGCTTGCCGCGTTCGTGCGGAAACGGCACGGTATGCATTGGGGCAGGCATCGCCATTTCGACAACACCATTTCCTAGCGCTGTGAGGGCAACTCCGCTGTGAAAAAACGGCCTTTGCTTTTCTGCCGCCGATCCGGAGACAGCTGGTGCAGAAACGTCCACGCCTTTTCCAGCGATGCTTTCAAGGTTTCATACTTCACGGGTTTGCAGAGGTAATCATTAAACCCGATTTCGATCGCCGCACAGCGTGTTTCATCGAGCACGTTCGCGCTGAGCGCAATGATGCAACATTCGTGTTCGCCAGTTTCGAGAGTGCGAATCTTTCCACCTGCAGTAATACCGTCCATAATCGGCATCTGGATGTCCATGAGCACAACGTCATACGGATGTGCTTCGTAGGCATCACCGTAGGTTTTCACCGCCTGCAACCCGTTTTCTACAAAATCTCCGACGTAGCCGAGTTTTCTGAGCAGGAGCTTCACCACGCGCTGATTCACCTTGTTGTCCTCCGCGATCAGGATGCGAAGGGGATACTGCTGGGAAAAGGTTACCACCGGACGATGCTCGCCGTGAAAGACAATTTTCGGAATGCCCTGGGGTTGGCGCGACATCACACTTACCAGCACATCGCGAACCCGGTTTCGGTGAATGGGTTTGTGAATCACCTTGGTCACCCACTCCATGTTGGCCTGATGCTCCAGACCACACATCAACAGCAGAGGCGTGAGGCGTTCACGGCTACGCAGGTATCGCGAGGCATGCATGCAAAAGGTCTCTCCGTCCATTCCCGGCATCAGGTGATCCACCAGAACGGCGTCGCAGTGATTTCCCTGCTTGAGCCAGTCGAGTCCTTCCTCTGGATTATCAAAAGCTCGCACTTCCATTTTCCAACCTTCGAGGATTTCCTTCACGATGCGCAGGCTCTGGGCGTTATCATCCACCAGCAGCACCGTGAGATCTGCAAGGATGCGCACCTGGGAGTTGTCAGGTTGCCCCGTCGAGTGCAAGCGATGCGTCGGCAGATCAAACTCAAAAACCGACCCTTTCCCAAGGTTGCTGCTCACATTCAAGGTGCCTCCCATCGCAGCAACCAGGCGTTTGCTGATCGCGAGTCCAAGACCCGTTCCACCAAAGCGGCGGGTTGTGGAGGAGTCAGCCTGCACAAACGGTTCAAACAGGTTGGCCATGCGCTCGGGATGCAATCCGATGCCCGTATCAGAAACCGCAATGCGAAGGCGTTCAGCTGACGCTGACGCCATTTCCACCGATACCACGATACTTCCGATTTCCGTAAATTTGATCGCATTGCTGACCAGATTCGTGATCACCTGCTTCAACCGAACCGGATCCCCAAGGATTTCAGTCTGCACCCCTGGCTCCACGCGATACACCAGATCCACATCTTCCAGATGCGCCTGCTTCGAAAGCATGTCGAGCACATCACAAATGATGTTTTCCACATTGAGCGGAATGCGTTCGAGTTCGATGCGATCCGCTTCGATTTTGGAGAAATCCAGAATATCGTTGATGAGGGTCAACAGGGTTTCACCCGACGCCTTGATGGTCTCGATGTACTCCAGCTGTGTCTCATCCAACGGGGTGTCGGACATGAGACTCGACATGCCGATGATGCCATTGAGCGGTGTGCGGATTTCGTGGCTCATGGTGGCGAGGAATGCACTCTTGGCCTGATTGGCCCGATCCGCCTGCGTCTTTGCTTCCGCAAGCCGCAACTCATGCTCCCGAAAATGACTGATATCCACCAATACACCCATCGCCCCGGCAACTTCACCCGCTGCATTGCGGTAACGCGCCGTATGCAGACGAAATTGCCGCAGACCATCAGAGCGCCGGTGTTCGATCTCGCGAATGATACCGCCCTTCTCTTCCTGAAGCGTCTGCCGTATACCCGCCGTCACCTTGTCACACAGTTTCTGACCATCCACCCGACAGTGATCGCAGGGCATCCCTGCAGCATTCCCCAGTTCGCACCAGTGTTTGTGCATCTGGCGATTGCCTCCGAGTGCTTGTCCTGATCGATCCACATAAACAATGGGAAAAGGAATCGCATCCAGAAGTGAGTCCACGAATCGCCGCTGATCGAGCAGCAGCTGACGACTCTCCCGCTCCGAACGACGTTGGGTCACCAACATCGCATAAACCCACACCGCCACCAATGCAATGAGCACACCCATGCCCAACAAGCGCAATTTGAGCAGTAGCATGGGGCCTCGAAAATCCTCTGGCAGCACCGGACTGAGCAGGTAAAAATTCTGGTGGTTGCGAATTTCGGAAAAATAGGATTTCCACAACTCGACGCCAAAGGTCGCATCCCCGGACTGTGCGAGCACAGAGAACGCGCCGGGTTCAGGATAATGGGGAAGAACTTCGAGTGTTGGGTGCAGTTTCTGCCATACCAGTGGGTGTTCAGCAACAAAATCGAGTGGTTCCCAAGCCTCTGTCATACCGCTATCGGCATGATGCTCCCGTAGTAACACTCCATCACCGGTCAGCAGCTGAATCCCAGTCGGCGGAAGCGGATATTCGCAGGGACAGAATCCAAAACTCATGAGGATGAATCCCAGAGGTGCTCCACTCGCATCCCGAGGGATCATGATCGCGTCACAGAGCGCCGTCATGACAGGTTCTCCCTTCCAAAGAACTGACGCCGCATACACATCGGAGATGCTCACACCACCGTGCTGGAGTTTGGAGTCACGAAGACTCAGCATGCTTTCGCTTGAGTCCTCCACTTCGCCATCTGCATGTTCGCCAGTGGCATTGTCCATATCGAGCAGGATGCGGGCATCGTTGTCAAACAGGCGTACCCTTGCATACACTGCGGACTTCGATAGCACCTTCTCCACCAGCGATTGTGTGCCATCAAGTTGTGAGTTTGTGCTCAGCTCTGGCCAGTGTTGACCCAGCGAGGTTTCGAGTTCATCGAGCAGCAGTAAACTTTGCAATGAAATCGCGTTGAGACGGGTAAGCACGGAATGAATCTGGGAGCGACGGCTGTGCGTGATCTCCGCAAGGCTATCCCCTTTCTGCCGATGGTAAAAGAGGATCAGCAGCGCACTCCAGAGCACCAGAAAGAGCAGCAAAAACACGATCATGCGATCCGTAAACAAATCCATGATTCGCTGCCGCAGCGATGGTGCTGCTCTGGCCAGTGGGTAAGGCATAGTGGAATTCCGGAGCGGTTCCGAAATGAATCCTTTATCTTCGGAAGAAATGGACCCGCGATTAAGCGGAAATTTTCCAAATACGGCGTTCCTAGTCCGGCAGCGCAAAGTCTGCTAGCTCCGCGCAAGGCGGTGCTCAGATGAAAGACCCTTTCCATCCGGCAACATTTGCAGCCGGACATGCCACTATAGCCTACCCTCTTACGGATTCTTCAGGCGCGCATCGGCTTCGGCCAGTTCCGCCTTCATGTCCGCAATTTCACTGGTGAAACGCTCACGCAGACGCGGCAGGCTCAGGCTGCGAAGTGCCACCAATGCCGCATTTTTCGGGTCAACCACAGTCGCTCCCGGAGTAGCCGATGGCATGAGCAGTGAGGAGTTGATGTTGACCATCAGATCGGTTCGGTCGGCAAAGGGAGGACAGCTGAAAACGGGGACCGACAGGTTTGCCGCCAAGGCACCGCCCAATCCGTTCGACCGCCCTGCAACCGCAATCACCGCAACCGGTTCGATGGATTGGTTCAGGTCGGCAGTGACTTCCGGCAGGCGTTCGCCGTTTTTGTGGGCAGAAACAACCCGAAGTTCACCGCGCACCTCATACTTCTCAATGATCGATTTCAGCTGCTTGCAGTGATCTACATCTCCCGGAGATCCCATGATGATGGCGATGTAGCCATCCTTGATGATCCCGGCCTTCACCAGATTGTGGTGCAATCGGGAGCGCACGTCATAGCGAGCAGCTTGCAGCGCCTGCCCCGTGATCATCTCATAGATCGCTTCATAGCGCCGCGTGGTTTCCGTAACCACCTCTTCGGGGAGGTCGAGCCGGTATTTGCCATCCACCTTGTTGTTGAGCAGATAGCTGCGCACGTATTCCTTGTCGAGCTGCTCTGCGCTGGCGGGTGCTTTCTCATAATCCTCACGCGACCAGAAGCGCGAAGAATCCGGCGTATGAATCTCATCAATCAGCACGAGATCCTCCCCGATCATGCCAAATTCATATTTCGTATCCACAAGGATGATCCCACGCTCGGCGAGCATCTGGCTGCCACGCTCGAACAAGGCCAGTGCGGCCGCTTCCATCTTGCGGTAGATGGGTTCGGTCACCCATCCTTCTTCGAAGAGACCCTGCGGACTGATTTCACGGTCGTTCTTCTCCTTGGTTGTAGGAGTGACAATGGGATTCGGGAAGGCTTGATTGACCGTCATTCCATCCGGAATTGCCACGCCCGACACTTCACGACGACCGCTCTGGTATCCGCGCCAGGCCGAACCAGTCAAATACCCACGCACAATCATCTCGACCGGAAACGGACGTGCCTCCATCACCAATGAGGCCTGCGGATCCACACACTTGATGAAATGGTTGTCAATGATGTCCCTCGTATTCTCAAACCAGTAGGCAGCCAGCGAATTGAGCACCGCTCCTTTCCCGGGAATCGGGGTGTTGAGCACAAAGTCAAAGCTCGAAATGCGATCCGTCGCAACGATGAGTCGACTGGATGCATCCACTCGGAAACTTTCGCGGACTTTGCCGGAGTGGATTTTGTGGAGTTGCGGAGTTCTTACGTTTGTCAGGCAGTTCATGATGGATGCGGGGTCAGGTGCTTGAATGGGTTTATTGCAGATCTCTGCGGGCAACCGTTCGGGTGACACACGGAAAACCAAGGTCATCCCCGCACGCTGTCAAAACGAAAAACGGGCCTGACTCATGAATTCCGCAAAACTGGAGACTGCGGATCATGGATTACCCGCATCCTCCTGGCGCAACTGTTCGATCAGGTGCTGTTGTTCACGGATCAGGTCCTCTTTCAAAATCAGGTCCGTGAGGTCTTCGATGATCAGCAGCACATAGGGGTCCTGATTGAACCTCACACGGCGCGTAGAGAACTGCAGGTACTTGCGAACTTTGGTACCATCGCGACGCAAAAATTCCCGCTGCAGCCTGTTTTTGTAGAATTCCACGCCCTCGCAGTAGGTCAGGATCGCTGCCTTCCGCAGCTCACAATTACAGCACTGATCGGCCTCCCCACACTCCTGCTGCTGTTCGATAGGGTTTGCACAGCCTATCGCATTCCCGCATTTCTGATAAAGCAAATACTCCTCCGGTGCACTCGAGAACATGGTGCGCAGGGAATCGTTGAACGCCTGCAGTCGCATGTCCTTGTCGAGCAACAACACGGCACTGCTGATGCTGTTGAGCACTTTGTTGAGAAAATCCGGAGAACCGCGGAGGTAGTTGAAGGAGGTGTTTTCGGATGAGATGTCCATGAGCGCGGAGAGTCGTACCCGCCAACAGGCCCGGGACTCCATCCACCTGGAGTCACAACCGGATGAAGATTTTGCGGGAATGCTGCGTTTAATAAACCCGATAAATAAGAAACGTCAACTGCCCACCCTTTCAAGCATTCTTTCGCGCATACCGGGTAGCGGAAAAGAAGTACGACGCTGCAGTTGAAGTGGGTTTATCCCTGGGGTCTGGTAGGTGCGAGGGAGAAATGCCAGGAGCTTCCCGCACTCATTCATTTCACAGGAGCAGGCTGACGCATGCTCAGTGTGGCAGGCTGCCCACCATGCCAAACCGCACTCGCTTTCCCAAGTCTGCCAACCGGACTCACCAAGCTCAGTCCGTCCGGCAATACAGGTCGTGAAGCAAGGAGAGAATGCGCGATACATCCTCACGTGCCACTCGATAAAAAACCGCCTGTTTTTCCTTGCGAGTCTCCACAAGTCCGATCAATCGCAGCCGCGCCAAGTGCTGGGAGAGTGCGGACTGACTCAAATCCAGACGCTCCTGCAATGCACTCACGGACAGTTCGCCGCACTGCACCAGATGACAAAGGATGTGCAGACGCTGAGGGTTGCTCAACGCGCTCAGGGTGGTCGTTGCTAGGGTGATACCGGCTGCGTCCGGAACACTTACATTTTGTATATTATTATTTTCTAATATACTACTTGACTTTGGCAACTCACTCATTTTTATTAGCAACAACTAATTTAGTTAAATTTGATAATCAACTCAAAATCTTACTCAACCATCACATTCTCAACAACCATGAACATCGACCGTGCCGTAATGATTTTTGCCGGAAGCGTTATTCTACTCAGCCTTCTGCTCGCCCACTTCGTCAGCCCCTGGTGGCTGTGGCTCACCGCCTTCGCCGGTGTCAACATGATCCAGTCCGCCTTCACCGGCTTTTGCCCGCCCGCGATGCTGTTTCGAAAGCTGGGCATGAAGGGCGGGTGTGCGTTCAGGGGTAAGGAAAACTAATCCACCTCATAACGCCCCATTCAAACGCTCGCACACGTTGGACGACCTGCGCGCATCCCTGCATTTTAGCAAATCCCCCGAAGACTGAGCCGGGGCTTTCTGCCTTCGCCATACCACCACCATGAAACCACGATTCTTCCTTCCGCTTGTCGCACTCGGAATGCTTCAACTCCAGGCCTCCTGGACCCTGGAGCACACGGTGAGCTACGCGCTTGAGCACAATCCCGATCTCCAGATCGCATCCGAATCCATTGAGGCGGCTGCAGCCAAAATTGAGCAGGCACGCTCCGCCTATCGGCCTCAGATACAGATCGAGTCAAGCTACACACGCACCAACCTTCCGCTGCATGCGTTCGGTTCGATTCTCAATCAGGGAGTGTTTGATTTTGGCTTGGATTTCAACGACCCCGGCGAGGTTGACAATCTGAATGTCACAGGCTCCGTCGCCCTTTCCCTCTATGAGGGTGGAGCACGCGGTGCCCGGCTCAAAGCGGCAGAGCATTCCTTTCTCGCATCGGAACATCAGCGCCAGGCCGTGCGACAGCAAATCACCTTTGCCGTGATTCAGGCTTGGAATCAGATCATCCAGGCCAAGGAGTTTGTCGCCAGTCAGCGCAGCAATCTCCACGCATTTGAAACCAGTCTGGAGATCGCACAGCAACAGTTCGACGCCGGAAAATTTCTCAAAATCGAGGTCCTTAACCTGGAAGTCCAGGTCGCCCGGGCACGTGAGGGTCTGCTCAACGCAGAGCATCGCCTCGAGCTGGCCCGTGAAGCTCTGCTCAACCTGATGGGCAGTGACGACTCCTCGCTGCTGGATCACATCGACCCCACCGCAGAGGCGGCAGCCACTGACACCGACACCGCAGCACTCGAGCCACAGACTCGACCCGAGCTCGAAGCCATGCAGGCCCGGGTGAGCGCAGCCGAGCGCAACCTGCGCGCGGTGGAAGCGGGCAAGGCTCCAACAATTCAGGCATTTGCAAACTATCAGCTCAACCAGGGTTACGAACTCGATGGGGACGGAAACCACTGGATGGCGGGAATCTCTCTCAACTACAACCTCTACAGCGGTGGCCTTCGTGAAAACCGCATCCGCGAAGCCAAAGCCCTCCTGCGCCAGGCCAGCAGTCAGCTGCGCAAACTCGAACTCAGCATCGAACTCGATCAGCGCAATGCGCTCATCGCCTGGCGCAATGCTGTGGAAGCAGCCCAGGTCACTTCCAAAATGGTCGAAAGCGCCGAGGAGAGTGCGTCACTCTCCCGCAGTCGTTTTGAATCCGGTGTCATTCTCTCGTCCGAGTTAATCGACGTGGAAAACCGTCTCACCGAAGCCCGCATGCACCGCGCCTACGCCATCAGCCAGGTTGCCATTGCCAAGGCAAATCTCAACCGCGCCTACGGTTATCTCTGAACTTGGATTCCCATATACCCTTCAGCCCTTTACCAACATGAAAACTTCGCAAAAAACGTTCACGCTGCTCTCCCTGACTTCACTGGCTGCCCTGCTCTCCAGCTGCAGCAGCGGACACGACACCCAACACGAAAAGACCCATTCCCAGCGGGAACCGGTTTCCATCCGCACGACCATTTCCAAAGTTGAAACGGTGCGCCTCGTCAGCGAAACCACGGGCACGATCCGCGCCCGGAACCGCGCTTCCATCGCACCCAAGGTGACTGGAGAAATCGCGGCAATCCATGTCGTTACCGGTCAGAAGGTCAGTCGCCAGGAACTGCTCGTCAACATCTCTGCACTGGAGATCACTTCCAAACTGCAATCCGCTCAGGCCAATGTCGACAAGGTGCGTCGCGATCTGCTCCGGGAGGAGGACTTGCTTGTCTCGGGTGCCAGCACTCCAGAGCTGGTCAACGATCTGCGCGATCAGCTGCGCATCGCCGAGGCCATGGCCTCAGAAGCGCAAACCATGCTGTCCTATACCGAAATCCGGGCACCTTTTGATGGATACATCACCCGAAAATACGCCCATGAGGGCGACCTGGCCATGCCAGGCCAACCACTGCTCGAAATTGAGGATCTCACATCCCTGCGCGTCGAAGCCGATCTGCCCGAGATCCTCGGAGTGCAGGTGGAGCTTGGCATGCAGCTCGAAATCGAAGTGACCGGGCTTGACCCCACACTGACCGGCACCGTCGAAGAAATTGCACCTGCAGCCGATCCGCGCTCCCGCACGTTTCCTGTGAAAATCTCGCTGCCCGCAAACGATGCCGTGCGTTCGGGTCAATTTGCCAAGGTGCACATCCCCACCCGCGAAGTACAGGCCGTGCTGGTGGATCACGAAGCAATCGACCGTTGGGGACAAATGGAACGTGTGTTTGTAGTGGAGGAGGGTCACCTGCGCATGCGCATTGTGAAGACCAGTGCACGTCACGGGGATCAGATTGAAGTGATCTCAGGACTACAGGGAGGAGAATCCCTGGCCATCCGGGTGGACGCTCCCTTGTTTGACGGCAGTCCCGTTCGCTAACCCAGTCCGAAGCACATTTTGTCATGCATACACAAAACAGCAAATCCAGGGCTTTCTGCGCCGCCGGGCGAATCGCCTCGATGTTCATCGATTCGCGGCTGACCCCTATTGCCATCATTGCATCCATCCTCATGGGCGTGTTTGCGGTGATGATGCTTCCCCGCGAAGAGGAACCGCAAATCAAGGTGCCCATGGTGGACGTGATGGTCCAGATGCCCGGAGCCAATGTGCAGGAGGTGGAGAAACGTGTCACTTCCCCGATGGAAAAATTGCTTTGGGAAATCCCTGGCGTAGAATACGTCTATTCCACCTCCATGCCGGGAGCATCCATGGTCATCGTGCGTTTTGAGGTCGGTTCCGATCTCGAGGCGAGCCTCATCAAGCTCAACCAGAAACTCGAAACCAATTTTGACCGCATCCCCAAAGGAGTCAGTCCACCCCTGATCAAGCCTCACACCATTGATGATGTGCCCATCGCATCCCTCACACTGCATGGCGAGAACTACGATCACTACACCTTGCGCCGGGTCGCAGCGATGCTTGAGGATCAGATCAAGCGCATTGATGATGTCTCAGAAACACGCATCATCGGTGGCAACCGTCGGCAGGTGCGGGTGATGCTCGATCCCGCACGCCTGGCCTCCCGCAATCTCAGTCCACAGGAGCTGGTACAGCGCTTGCAGGCCAGTAACCAGCAGTCCCATTCCGGTTCTCTGGTTGCGGCTGATGAGGTGGTCCTGATGCAGACAGGGCATTTTTACCAGTCGACCCGCGAAGTGGAGCGCACCGTGGTCGGCGTATTTGGGGACAAACCCGTCTACCTCGAGGAGGTCGCAAGCGTCATCGATGGTCCCGAAGAACCCAGGGACTATGTGCTGCATGGGACTGCCGATTCCGTCGAACCCGCCGTCACGATTTCCATCGCCAAGCGTCCGGGTGCCAATGCCGTCTGGGTGGTGAAAAGCATCGTGGAAAAGGTCGACTCGCTCAAGGGAGACCTCATTCCGCTCGACATGGAGGTCACGCTGACACGTGACTACGGAGAGACCGCAGCCGAAAAATCGAACGAGCTGCTGCTGCACATGGGCATCGCTGTTTTTGGAGTGGCCGTGCTCATCCTCTTTTTTCTCGGATGGCGGGAATCCATCGTCGTTCTGCTCGCGATCCCGTCAACACTCGCACTGACCCTGCTCGTGTTCTACCTGTATGGCTACACACTCAACCGCATCACGCTGTTCGCACTGATTTTTTCCATTGGGATTCTCGTGGATGATGCCATCGTCGTCGTCGAAAACATCGTGCGCCATGTGCGCATGCCCAGCTCGCGCAACAAACCCATTCTGGAAATTGCGCTCGAGGCCGTTGACGAGGTGGGGAACCCGACCATCCTCGCCACATGGGCCGTCATCGCGGCCATTCTGCCGATGGCCTTCGTCGGAGGCTTGATGGGACCCTACATGCGGCCCATTCCAATCGGTGCCTCCGCTGCGATGTTTTTCAGCATGATCATCGCATTCTCCGTCACCCCCTGGGCGGCGGTCAAGGTGCTCGGTCGTCACCTTAGTTCGCAGAAGGGACAGTCCGACTCCGCTGACGGTGAGGATCACGCCCCGGATGACTGGTCCACACGCCTCTACCATCGGGTGATGGATCCCCTGCTTGCAAAGCCGGTATGGCGCTGGTCCTTCCTAGGCGTCATCACCCTGCTGCTGCTCGGTGCCATGTCCATGGTCGGCACGGGTATGGTCACGCTCAAGATGTTGCCATTTGACAACAAGAGTGAGTTTCAAATCATCCTCAACAGTCCGGAAGGCACCACGCTGGAGCAAACCGCAGCTGTGGCCAAAGAAATCGCCGATGCCATCAAAAATGAACCGGAGGTGGTCAACTATCAAATCTACGCTGGCACCGCTGCCCCTTTCAATTTCAACGGTCTGGTACGCCACTACTTCGCCCGATCCGGTCCAACCGTAGCCGATATTCAGGTCAACCTGTCCGCAAAACACCACCGCAAGCAGCAGAGCCACGACATCGCCACACGGATTCGACCCGCAGTGGAGGCCGTAGCCAGCAAACACGGCATCGCTGTGGCCATCGCAGAAGTTCCACCGGGACCTCCAGTACTGCAAACCCTCGTCGCCGAGATCTACGGTCCCAGCCACGAATCGCGCGTGGCCCTTGCCAGCGAGGTGAAGCGCATTCTTGAGGAAGAAACAGGCGTGGTCGATGTCGACTGGTATGTCGAATCTGCCCAGCGCAAGCTCGAGTTCGTCATCCACAAGGAAAAGGCCGCACAGAACGGAATTTCCCAACAGGACCTCACCCAGACCCTGCAACTGGCCACCAGTGGATACCCGGCCGATCTACTGCACCTGCCGTCAGAACAGGAGGATGTTCAGATCATATTCGAGCTGCCCAGGGATCAGCGTTCACGCGCACACGATCTGCTCAACCTCCAGATCCGCTCGAGCCAGCATCCACAGTCACCGCTGGTGCCGGTCAGCGAACTCGTGGAGATTCGCGAGTCCTGGACCGAATCCTACCGTTACCATAAAAACCTGAAACCCGTGATCTATGTCACAGCGGATGTGTCCGGTGGTTCCGAAAGCCCGGCCTACTCCATCTTTTCCATCAATGAGCGACTCAAGGAATTGAGCGCAAAAGATTTTGGCGGAACCGGTGACGCCATCCAGCTGTATAACCTCAACCACCCCTTCAGTGAGTCCGAACCCAGTATCAAATGGGACGGGGAGTGGCACATCACGCTGGAGGTCTTTCGCGACCTTGGCATCGCGTTCGCGATTGTGCTCATCCTCATCTACATGCTCATGGTTGGCTGGTTCAAGAACTACCTCACCCCACTGGTCGTCATGGTCGCGATACCGTTCTCACTGGTGGGCATTCTACCCGCCCACTGGGCGATGGGAGCCTATTTCACCGCCACTTCCATGATCGGATTCATGGCCGGAGCTGGCATCGTCGTGCGCAATTCGATCATTCTCGTC
The DNA here is from genome assembly GCA_040224245.1 of Puniceicoccaceae bacterium. Taxonomy (NCBI): domain Bacteria; kingdom Pseudomonadati; phylum Verrucomicrobiota; class Opitutia; order Puniceicoccales; family Puniceicoccaceae; species Puniceicoccaceae bacterium. The sequence continues at coordinate 16,944 of JBEGIR010000058.1, forward strand.
GACTTCATTGAGCTGCGCATGCAGCACGGACTTCCGCTGGCCGAAGCCGTGGTGGAAGCTGGTGCGATTCGCTTCCGACCGATGTTGTTGACCGCGCTTGCAGTGGTCGTCGGCGCAAGTGTCATTCTTGCCGACCCGATTTTCCAGGGACTGGCCATCTCCCTGATGTTTGGGGAAATTGCCTCGCTGCTAATCAGCCGCATGGCGGTTCCGGTAATCTATTTCATGGTGAATCGCAAGGGTCATGCGTGACCTGGCGATCCCGTGTGATGTGATGATGTGAAGGCACCGGTCCGATGGAGGGATCGGTGCCGATTCGCAACTCCCTTGCCTGCTCATTCGATGTGTTCACAGGCAGCATCCGAACGGCTTTCTGGACTGTAGCTGAGTTTCGGCTTTTCATTTCTCCAAATTCAACTTAACTACTAAGGCATGGTGTTGAAAAGGGCCTATCACACTTTGCAAACGTCCATGCTTGCGCTCGCCGCGATGATTGTCGGCACAGCGTCAACGCATCTGGTTGCTCAAGAGAGCATTCTGATCCCTGAAATTGCTCGCGAGGGCAAGATGGATGCGATCCCGATTCGCGTCATCTCCAACGATGAGGCAATCCAGGCACTCGCCACGCGGGCATTCAATGCACACGGTGCATTCAACGCTGACGTGGAGGGTTCACCGCTCTACATCCTCAAGCTTGATCGCGACAACAATGATCGGGTCTCCTACATCCTGCAGCGCAATTCGCCCCTTGCTGAAGTTGCGAAGGGGTCCATCCGCAGCAATCGCTGGCACCTCGCCACCTTGCGCATCTGCGACATCATCATCGAAAAAACCACGGACCTGCAGGGGTTCCTTGCTGGGAAACTGACCTTCGTCGGTCGCGTCAAGGGTTACCGTGAGATCTATACCAGCGACCTCTTCTTTCAGAATGTGCAGCAGTTGACCGAAGATGAATCGTATTCGCTCAATCCAACCTGGTCGCCGGATGGTCTCAAAATTCTCTACACAGGATACTTCCGGACCGGATTTCCCGACATTTTCCTGATCGATGTGCTCAGTGGCCAACGCAGCATGTTTGCCACTTACAAGGGGTCAAATACCGGAGCCGTATTTTCCCCGGACGGTCAGCAGGTTGCCATGGTGCTTTCGTCGAACAAAAGCACAGAAATTTACCTTTCCGATAACTTTGGGCGCAGTCCAAAGCGCATCACCAACAACCGAAGCAGTGAACTCTCCCCCAGCTGGTCGCCAGATGGAAAGCGCATGGCGATTACTTCCGATCAACTGGGAAGTCCCCAGATTTTCATTCTCGATCCAACGAACGGAAACATGGATCGTGTGAATGTGACGGTGAGCAACTACTGCGCAGAGCCGGCATGGAATCCGGTCGATCCCGACTGGATTGCACTCACGGTGGGAATCAACAGCTACTTTCAAATCGCCATTCACAACCTCAAGTCCGGGACAACCCGCATCCTTACAGACCATGAGGGGGATGGCGTGGAACCCACCTGGACCGCCGATGGCCGTCACCTGATCTACACCGTTCGGGAACACGGCACCAAGCGTCTGCAGCTGATCGACACAGTCACAGGACACACCGCCGCGCTGCACACCGCCCGCTTTGGCGAAGCTTCGGAAGCAAGCTTTGTCTACCCGTTCTAATAGCCTGCAAGAGCACACCCAAGGCGAGGTGCACGCAAGCTTGCTCACTCCCTGAGCAATTCGAGCGAGTGCAGTCCGAACTTAAGCTGGCGCTTGTCGCTGCTTCCTTCGATCTCGAAGGGAGATACCGCTTCGCTCGACTCAAAGGTAAACACCGCCAGGGGTTCACCATCGAGAAATTCGCGTAGCGGCTTCTCAAGTTCGATGCGATGATTCTGTGTGAAATCCTGTTCAGCGATTCGATGCCCGTTGAGCCACACCCGGGTCTGCTGAGATCCGTTGAAGTATTGGGCATTGAGATAAACTCCTTTGTACTCAAGCTCAGGATCAGGTCTCACGATCACACGCGCCGGAGACACCCGTGCCCAGCGGCCCCAGGGTTCAGGGACGTGCCAATCGTCTCCAAAATAAAACTGTTCCCGAATTCCCCCATCGACCACTGTAGTTGGGTTGCCCTGCCATAGCGGCAGCTTGCGACGCAACAAATCCATGCGCAAGCTCTCAAGGATTCGGGGAATCTGATCAACCACCCGATGTGCTTCATTGCGAGGTCGCGGCACAATCCAACCTGCTTCCACCAGATCCCCCATCACGAGGGGCGTCACCACTTCACTGCCTTCAGCAGTCACATGAAAATGAGTATCCAGAAGAAATTCGGATGGCATTGCATAACGATGAAAATCAAATAAATGCCGCAGCTCCAATTCCACACAAAGCCTGCGGACTTGCTCAAGCATCACTTCAAGGTGTGCTCCATTTCGTTCGTAACAATTCGCTCCGACCACAACGGGTGGAAGCAATACCACGGTCAACCCCTTTTCCCGCTGCAATCGCGCAAGTTGACGCAGTGAACCTTCAAACGCCTGGGTGAAGGGAATCGGCCCACCCTCAAATTCAGGCAGGATGTATCCGTCGCAATCGGAATCTTCAGGCAAGCGCTCAAGATTCGGCCCGAGCACCGCCTGACCATTCGGAGCGCGCTGCACCCAGTGATTCTCAAATAACTGCAGGCGCTGCATCTCATCCGCATAGGTTTCACTCTGCTGCTTCACCGCGTGGATCCCTTCCGATGCCACAACCGACAGTGGCATTGCAAAGGCTCGCCTGAGTTGTTGCCAGAGTGGCAGGGAATAATAGTAGCTGCGCCCACGATCCATCAGCGAGCGCAGATGATTTTCGTTCAGATCCGGTGCGTGATAATAATTCCACTCGAGCGGCAACAGCACGATATCTCCCGGGTGCGCATACCGTCGCAGTCGCTGCACCTTGTCCGAAAGGGAGGCCCCCGCATGATCCGACAGAATCAGTGTCGGATATCCTGTCAGTTGCTCCACCAGGTGAGGGTCAAAGGCGTGCAGTCCATTTGAGCCGCCTTCAATGAGAATGCGCGGTCCTTCCACGTGCTCGAGCAGCAGTTGTTTATAGGAGACCGGGACTACGGTCGGATCGCGCACAATGCAGAACCGAAAGCACAGCGCATACAGCAACACCCATACGGGCAATACCCAGGCCAGTGTCGTCAAAAATCGCCGACTCGTCACCCGAGGTGCATCACGCCTGTTTTGAACACGGTCTTCCATGGCAGTGGTCAAAAGTTGAAATAGAGAAATGGGCTTTGTTCCGCGCGGATCGAAAACAGGATGCAGGCAAGCGCCAACAGCGCATAAGCCCATGCCTGAACCACTGGCCGTCGCAGGGGTTGCTTCAGGGTCGACTCCACACCATTGCGACAGCCCACAGCCAATGCAAAACAAAGGATCAGCCACACCAGCACCCCACTCGTGAGCAGTCCCGCCTGTTCCAGATGGGATGCCGTTGGATTTACCCACTGCAACTGCATCAAATCCGCAACCCAGGCACGTTGTGCGGGAAATGCTTCAAATCCGTTTGCACCACAAAGCGACGCAAGCATTGTTCGCGCATCTGCCATCGTGGGTGCTCGGAAAAACACCCATCCCACGTGCACGTAAACAAAGGTCAGTGCCCACGCAAATGGCAGTGGAAGGGATTTTCCATACCCCGACCAGATCCGGTGCACGATGCAGCCCACTCCATGCAGGCAACCCCACAGCACAAAGGTCCAACCCGCACCATGCCAGATGCCCCCCAATAAAAAGGTCAGGAACAGGTTGCGATACGTCAGCAGTCGCCCCCGCCGGTTCCCTCCGAGAGGGATGTAAAGATAATCCCGCAACCAGCGTGACAGTGTCATGTGCCAGCGCGCCCAAAAGTCCTGTAAATTCCGGGCTTTGTAGGGAGAGTTGAAGTTGATGGGCAGGTGGATGCCAAAAAACCGGGCTGCCCCCAACGCCATGTCCGAATAGCCGGAGAAATCGAAGTAAAGCTGAAAGGTGTAACACAGTGTTGTGGCCCAGGCACCGGCGAACTGCAGACTGCCAGGATCGCTCCACCCCGCATCGGCATACACCGCCAGTGAGTCGGCAAGGATCAGTTTTTTCGCCAGTCCAATCAGGAAAATGCGCACCCCCGTCTCCAGATTCAGCCACCCGGGCCAGCGTGTTCGCTGCGCACTTTCAAATTGCGGCATCATCTCACGATGATGCACAATCGGCCCCGCAATCAGCTGTGGAAAAAACGACACAAAGAGCACATAGCTCGAAAAGCGCAGCTGCCGGACCTCACCCTTCCATGCGTCCACAAGAAAGGCGATTTGCTGGAATGTGAAAAAGCTGATCGCCAACGGCAGCACCACGCGTTCGATGCGAAAGTCACTCCCTACCACCAGCGCAGCCGTCTCAACTGCAAACCACGCATACTTGAAATAGCCTAGCAGGCCCAAATTGAAGGCAACTCCGATCCACAGACCCCGTTTTCGCATGGCCTGAGAACGCTGTTCGTGCAGCAGAATGCACCGGGTCAGCGCATAGTTCACCCCGATCGAAATCAGGATCAGGGGCAGATAGATGGGCTTCCACCAGGCATAGAAAAACAGGGATGCCGCCGCCAGAAAAGCGCCCGAAAACGCACTGCCCGCCCAACGCACCAATAGCAAATACATGCCGAAGACGCCTGGCAGGAAAAAGAAGATGAACTCGGGTGAGCTGAACAACATGGGACGATGCCGTATCGAAACACCATCTCCCGAAAAATCAGCTCAAAACGCAAATGTTCTTTTGGTTTCCAGCCCGATCAGCCGCGCTAGAACTTGAAGGGCACGACCACACTTGTCGAAACTGGCTTTCCGTTTTCAATTTTGGGTTGAAACAGAAACAATGGAGCCGTCATCTGCACGGCTTTGGCGAACACCCATTCCGAATATTTCTTCGGTTCAATCGCGGTAACATAACCCTCCGCGTCCACACTGATCTTCAGGTGAACATAGCCACTGCGCACATTTCCCTCGGCATCTTTGATCGGTGGATTCGGTACCATGTGCAAGGGCTTGAGGTTCCCGTCTGGCAATTGACTCACGCCTGCTTGCTCACAGGCAAACGCATAGGGGCTTGGCGGTTCCGCTTCGAGATCCTTCGAGGTGCCAACCTCAAACCCCATGGCCATGTAGTGGATCGTTGGATCCACGAGCTTGAAGCGATTGGGGATGTAGAGCCGATTGCGCAAGTGAATCGAGTTTGCCTTGCGCATGGATTCAAGTGGCAGAGCAACAATGTACGTGCTCTCATCCGCACGGGACCACTGGTAACAGACAAATGCCTTCTCAAGATTCCGGTTCGCGGTGAGCGTGGCTTCGTGCACAAACACGAAAGTATCCGCAATGTTCCGGTTTTCTTCATCAAAATCGCTGCTCGCTGTCGATTCCTTCTCCACCGAAACGTATCCCGGCAGATAACCCGTCGCTTGTGACAACACCATGCGTGTCTGTTGAACGGGAAGTTTGGTCTCGCCCGACTGGGTCAGCACGACAAAGCGATCCCGGTCCATGGATTGGATGAGATGGAATTGATTCTCGTGCAGTGCCAATGCAATTTTCTGGGCCAGAATGCCGTGAATCGGCATGCAGCCAAGCGCGACCAGAAGCAGTAGCTTAAACGTTTTCATGGGATAGTTGGGGCAACAGGGATTCAAAAACGCCCGACCCTTTCGGTCGGTTGAAGTCATGACCATTGTTCATAGCAGCTGACCCCCGCACAGTCAATGCAGATGCATGAACATTTCGATTCCCTGTGATTGAACCCTCAAAGCGCTTCAGCTAACTTGCTGCCATCGCATGAACAGCGTTTTCGAAATCTTTAAGATCGGTATCGGTCCTTCCAGTTCGCACACGGTGGGTCCGATGAAGGCGGCAGCCTGTTTCAGGGAAACGCTCTCCCAGCTTGATCCAGCAGCGATTTTGTCATGTGACGCGCTGGAGATTGAGGCGGAACTCTACGGTTCTCTTGCCTGCACGGGAACCGGTCACGGCACCGACCGTGCGATCGCGCTCGGCCTGCTCGGATATCATCCCGAGACGGTCGACCCAGATGCCATTTCAACGGCTTTGCAGAACCTGACGCACCAGCCGGAAGTGCTTCGACTTCATGGAACTCCCGTAAGCTTTTCCTATCCGAAAGGCATCCGCTTTCGGCGCGGCAAGTTGCTCCCTTTGCACAGCAATGGCATGCGTTTTCAATTGCGCAGCGGGTCCCTCTGCATTGTTCAGCAACTTTATTATTCGGTAGGCGGCGGATTCATTGTGCAGGCAGATCCGGAAAATGCGACTGCGGTTTCCGCAAGTGCCGATACCGAAGAAGCGTTGCCATTTCCTTTCACAAATGCCCGGCAATTGCTGGATTGGTGTGAAAAGCGAGCTTGCTCCATCGCTGAAATCGCCTGGCTCAACGAGCGAAGTCGGCACGATGCGGATACCCTCGATGCCTACCTGCGACGCATCTGGTCCGTCATGCAGCGCACTATCGAACGGGGTTGTCATCAGAGCGGAATGCTTCCCGGTGGTCTTGAAGTTCCACGCCGGGCAGCATCGCTCTTTCAACAACTCAACTCACGCCCCCTCCGCGACCCGCTCACCGCACTGGATTGGGTCAATCTCTGGGCCATCGCCACAAACGAAGAAAATGCCTCAGGAGGCCGCATCGTGACGGCTCCAACCAATGGAGCTGCGGGCATCATCCCTGCCGTGCTCAGCTACTATGACCGCTTCCACCATTCACTCGAAGTGGAGCAGCTCCGCAGCTTTTTTCTCACCGCCACTGCCATTGGTTCGCTCTACAAGCGCAATGCCTCAATTTCCGGGGCTGTGGTGGGCTGTCTGGGCGTGGTGGGCGTGGCTTGCTCCATGGCAGCTGGCGGCCTCGCCGCCATGCTCGGTGGAACCAATGCTCAAATCGAGAACGCCGCCGAAATCGGCATGGAGCACAATCTGGGATTGACCTGCGACCCCATCGCCGGACTCGTGCAGATCCCCTGCATCGAACGCAATGCGATGGGAGCCACCAAGGCGATCAGCGCCGCACGACTCGCCCTGCAGGGCAGCGGCCAACATGTGGTTTCCCTGGACAAGGTGATCGCCACCATGCGCCGAACGGGTATGGACATGAAGCGCAAATACAAGGAAACCTCACGAGGCGGTCTCGCCGTCAGTGCAGTGGATTGTTGATCGCTCCCGCTGCGTCGCCGCGCAACCGGGAGCAACTCCAGGAATCTTTTCCGATCAGATGTGGATCGCTTCCTTGTGCACGTCCGAAGCCGCTTCCATCATCATCTCGGCGAGCGTCGGGTGTGCGTGGATCGTATTGTGGATGTCATCCACGGTCAATTCCGAGTTCATTGCCAATCCATACTCCGCAATCATCTCGGTTGCATCATACCCCACAATGTGCGCACCGAGAATCTCCCCATACTTTGCATCTGTGATCAGTTTGACAAATCCTTCGGTGTGGTCGGTTGCCACCGCCTTGCCCGACGCAGTATAGGGAAACTTGCCCACCTTGTAGTCGATGCCTTTTTCCTTCACCTTCGCTTCGGTCAGACCCACACTGGCCACCTGCGGATTGCAGTAGGTGCAGCCTGGGAAAACCCCTACCTTCTTCGGGGTAGCATCACTGAACATGCCATTCACCGCCTGCACCGCCTCAAAAGTCGCCACGTGCGCGAGCCAGGGTGGTCCGATGATGTCCCCCGCAGCAAAAACGCCCTTGATCGAAGTTTCGTAACGCTCATCAACCTTCAGATAGCCACGTTCCAACTCAGGCTTGACCCGGGGTGAGAGCGCTTTTTCCAGATTCGGAACCACGCCAATGGCCTGCAGCAGCACGTCCGCTTTCACTTTCTCGCGCTTTCCACCTTCAAACACCAATTCCACGTTCACGCCTGTTTTCAATGTCTTGATGTTCTCAACCTTCGTGTTCACGTGCACGGTCATGCCTTGTTTCTTAAACGAGCGCGTCACCGCCTGGGCAACTTCTGCATCCTCTACGGGAAGAATCTGGGGCAGCATTTCAACGAGCGTCACTTCACAGCCCAAGGTGTTGAAAAAATAGGCAAACTCCACGCCAATGGCTCCCGCTCCCACCACAATCATGGACTTGGGAAACGTCTTGTTTGCAAGAATTTCACGCGAGGTCATGATGCGCTCGCCATCCACTTCCACTCCCGGAATCAGGCGCGGAGTGCAGCCTGTCGCGATCATAATCTTGTCCGCTTCGATCAAATCTGTGTTTCCATCTGCGTCCGTGCACTCGACCATTCCCGGTGCGAGGACTTTGCCACTGCCGACCTTGTAGTCGATCTTGTTCTTTTTGAACAGGAACTCAATTCCTTTGGCCATGCGGTCCGCTACCCCACGGGAGCGCTCCACTACTTTTTCAAAGTCAAAACTGACTTCCTTGGCACTGATGCCAAACACATCGGCGTGCTTCAGCGTTGCATAGGTTTCGGCGCTCTTGAGCAGTGCCTTCGAGGGAATACAGCCCCAGTTCAGGCACGTTCCTCCCGCGCGTTCCTTTTCGATGCAGATGACTTTTTTTCCAAGCTGCGCTGCGCGAATTGCCGCAGGGTATCCAGCCGGACCGCCGCCGACTACTGCAAGATCGTATCGATTGTTTGTCGCCATGGTGATTGTGTTGAAATGGGTTTGATGGTGGTTTGATCAAGCGTTTCCTCAGGGACTTGCGCTCATCAACCGAGTTCCAGAGTCAAGCAGACTCGCCCCAACGATGACAAGCTTTGTGCAAAGTTCAATCTTTCACTCCCATCGCTGTGGCATACGGGAAACCCGTGAACTGCCTGAGTGGGGTCTGTGAACACGCAAGGAGGGTCCGAATTCTTCCGAATTCGGCTACAGGAAAAGGGGCAATTCGGCTACAGGAAAAAGGGCAATTCGGTTATAGGGGAAAAGGCAATTCGGCTGCAGGGAGAATTTTCGGCTACATTGGTGGGAATCGATTACGTTGATTGGGTATTTGGCTAGGTGGTGCGAGATTCGTCCAGGCGGAGCAGGACATGCCGAAAGGAAGAAGTGGCTGAATTCGGGAGAATTCAGTGCGTTTACCACGCTGCGCTGCAAGAAAGGTCGAGTGTGCGGAGCACTGGATTTCACCGATTCATCATCCGGTAAGCAGAAGATCCACACGTTCGCAGCGAACCCGGATGCGCTGCAAAATCCTCAACGAAGCCCGCCCTCAACTGGCCTGGCGCAACGTCTCCTGCAGTGCCGACAATACAGATTGCCGCACTGCTTCATCCGTGAATTCGGGCAAATTGCCTGGAACAATCGCAACTGGGATGCCTTTGGATTTCAGGTAGCGCAGCGCAGGTTCCGCTTTGGTGTGAAATTCCATCAATCGCTTGCGGATTTTGTCTTCATGATCGTCCACGCGCTGTATGACCTCCGCCCCACAACGGGTGCAGTATTTTCCATGCTGTGGCGGTTTGAATTCCAGATGGAAGACCTGCCCGCAATCCGGGCAGATGCGTCGTCCTACGGTGCGCTTCACGATGAGTTCATCCTCATTGTCCACCAGCACGATTGCGTCGATGTTGGTTCCATAGTGAATGACCAGATCCAGTAATAACTCTGCCTGTGCCATCGTACGTGGAAACCCATCCAGCACCATGCCCTGGCATCCCCGACGCACAAATTCTGCCTCAAACATTGCGTTGGTGATGCTGTCAGGTGCAAACTTCCCAGACTCCACAAAGTACTTCGCTTTCAGACCCAGCAGCACCCCGGCGGGATCTTCCCACTCCGCAACCGGACCCAGTTCATGCAGAATCTGCTCATCCGACCAAAAGGTGTCATGGGTTGCATCATAAAATTCATGGATGTCACCCTCGTAGTCAATGGCATCGAACTTCTTGAGGTAGCTGCGAAAGAGATCCCCCGTACTCAGCTGTGTCAGATTGAACTCCCGGGTCAATACATCAATGCGGGGCTGTTTGCCAGCACCGCTCTTTCCCATGACCAGCAGGTTCGAAAAGCTTGTCTCTGCACTCCACATACCGGGTTTCTCTGTTTAGAGCATCTTCAAATTAGCTCAATTAATAACAAAACAAATTTGTATAATATTAACTAATTTAATGCAAGTTATTATGACAAGATACCGTTAATGCTCAGACACCTGAAGAGCTGCCATCCGGTTCATTCACAGATCTGATTACAGGAGCACTCCCCGGCGATCACAGCGGAAAGGCCTGCATGCGAAACTCTCAGCACCATCCAGCAGAATCAGTCCTTCGAAGATTGACGAAGCTTTGCTTTCAGGCTGCGCCAGCGCTCAAGGCGTTCGATCACGCCCGCCTCCGAACCGGCAGATTTGGGAAAGTAGAACTGCTTCGGCTCAAGCATATAGTCCTGCCCCGAAATCGCTTCGGGAAACTCATGGCTGTAACGGTAGTCCTTCGAATGTCCCGCTGCCTTGTTTGCCATGCCCCCCTTATCCCGCAGCCAAAGCGGCACAGCCTGCACGCCATGAGCCTGGATTTCCGCCTTCGCGCGATGCAGGGCTTCATACGCGCGATTGCTCTTGGGACTGGTCGCCAGGAACACCGTCGCATGGGCCAGGTTTATCTCGCACTCCGGTTGCCCAATGACCTCACAGGCCTGAAAGCACGCCATAGCGACTGGCAGGGCGCGCGAATCCGCCATTCCCACATCTTCGGAGGCCAGAATGACCAGGCGACGCGCAATGAAGCGCGGGTCTTCTCCACCGAGCAACATCTTGCACATCCAATAGAGCGCGGCATCAGGATCCCCGCCGCGAATGCTCTTGATGAAGGCCGACGCCGTATCGTAGTGCTCGTCCTCATTCGCATCGTAACGGATCTTGCGCTCACTGGCGTATTGCCTGAGCACCGCCTCGGTGAGTTCAGCTCCGTCCTCCATGAAGTCCGCAATCAACTCAAGCGTATTCAGGGCCTGACGCAAATCCCCGCCCACCAGTTGCGCAAGGTCGCGCAAGACTGCCGGGCCAGCCTGCAATTTTCGCCCTCCCAGGCCGAGTTTGTCGTCGGCTAACGCTCGTTGCAACACTTGCACAATGGCGGCCACGTCGAGCGGTTCGAGCCGAATCAGGTGACAGCGGCTGAGCAGTGGCGGATTGACGTAAAACCCGGGATTGTGCGTTGTCGCCCCAATGAGCGTCACATTGCCCTCCTCGACGTCAGGCAGCAGCAGGTCCTGCTGGCTCTTGTTGAAGCGATGGATTTCGTCGATGAACAGCAGCGATGATTGACCATTCTGCTTGCGCACACGGCAGCGCTGCAGCACTTCACGCAGCTCAGCCACATTGGATGCCACCGCATTGAGCCGGAAGCACTTACTACCCGTGACGTTGGAAATCACGGTCGCGAGCGTGGTTTTGCCAGTTCCGGGTGGACCATAAATGATGAGATTCGGAGAGCGTCCCTTCGCCAGCATCTTGCGCAGCATCGAGTCTGGCGCGACGAGATGCGGCTGACCCACAATCTCCTCCAAGGTCGACGGGCGCATGCGCGCCGCAAGCGGACGCTGTGGGTCCGACTCGGGTGGGGGTGCATCAAACATGCTCTGCTGCTCGGCGCTCATGCAACCCCATGCAAACGCAGCCGAGCCAAGCTGTCAATGGAGTCGAAGCGGGTTCAGATCCCAGCAACAGCTTCAAAAAACATCCCCCAAAACCTGCTGCGCGCAGCGCATCCTGTTGGGCTGGCCCCGCCAGTCCATCCAGTGAAGCGCAGCGAAACGATGTTCCAGCCTCAGCAGTGCGTCAGCCTTCTCCATCAGGCATTTCTCATTCGCCATTGCAGCTCCGCTGCACCTCTCATCATCTGAGAAATCGGTGAAATTTGATTCGCACCCAACGAGTCGGGGACACAAAGCCCTTTTGTCGCTGTGTAACAGCGTTATGTGGCCCATAGGCCTTATCGGCTGGCATTCGCCAGCCGATGTTTCAAAACTCAGTTGTTTAAACCATAAAGGGTATAACAGATGGGCACAGATTCCATTGAGTCGAGACCCATTGCCCAGCAACCCAACCCCGTTCTCGTAGAATCTGCCCTCCATCCGACACACAACTCAGCGCACACTGCGCGCTTTCACCCAGCGCACTGTTGCAGCATCGTCGTCGATGTTCGACCAAACCACGCGCAGAAATTCCGCTGGGTGGATGTCGTGCGTCTTGAAGAATTTGCGATCCCCACCGCAGCAGAACATGATTTCCGGTGGCAATTCACCACGGAGTTTGGCCTTGGCCTTAGGTAGAATGCGCGGCAACCACTCGATGCCATCCACCGCATCCGTCTTTGCAGGCAGGCTGTCCACATCCAGTCGCTTCGGGCTGCTGACTCCACCTTGCACGTGCAGCAGGTAATTGCGACGCACGTCGTGAATCAACAGAAAGGTGTCGTAGTCCGGTTCTCCTCCCGAAACGAAGTCTTCCGCAAAGTCATAAAAATCCATGACCGTGAGTCCGTTGGAGGTCATCCAGGCCAAGGATGCATCATCAAAATAGGTCTTCGCATCGCGGTTGCCTTTTTCATAGGTGGAAACAGCAAGCTGCCACAGGTTCCGCAGGGTTTTGCTATAGTCGTAATGGTTCATGGTAAGCATAAAGGTTTCAAGGTGCCCAACGAATCAGGACCCCATTTGATTGGAGCCTGAACAGGTGTCACCATCATCGGCTTATTTCCGCTCCTTGCGCGAACGCGGTCGCCCCTTCTTCACGCCCCGACGCGTGCCGACGCCAGATCGTTCCACCAGGCGAAAGTCAATCTGCCGCTTGAAGCGATCCACACGCTCAACGGACACCTTGATTTTCTGACCGATGCCAAACGCCTTGCCGCTGCGACGACCCACCAGACGGGTTCCGTCATTGCTCAGCGCGTAGAGGTCATCCCCCATTGTGGACACGTGCACCAGCCCAAAGGCCATGGATTCCTCCAGTTCCACAAATAGTCCATGATTCTTCACATCTGAAACAAAGGCGTCAAATGTGCGGCGCGGTTCTACCGTCAGCTCCCGTTCGAAATACTCAAGCAGCTTGGTCTTTACAGTCTCGCGCTCCGCCTCGACACTGCGGTTCTCCGTGATGCTCAGATGGTGCGCCAGCGCATGCATCTGCTTCGAGGTGTACTGCACCGAGTCATCCTCATCGGTCTTGAAGAAGCCCCGCTTGAGCATGAATGTTTCAAACACGCGATGCACGATCAGGTCCGCATATCGCCGGATCGGTGACGTGAAATGGGTATAATTATCCATGAACAGGCCGTAGTGCCCATCGGACGATGCCCGGTACTCCGCCTGTTTCAGGCTACGCAGGAACTGCACCTTGAGCGAATGGGCCTGTGGGTGCTTGCGAATGCGGGCCAACATGCGATTGACCTCGCGGCGATGGGTCAAGTCACCGCAATCCACTCCCACGGTCTGCAAATACTCACGCAGCTCAAACAGTTTCTCGTCATCCGGCTTGTCGTGCACGCGATAGATCATGGCATGCCCCGCATCCCGCAGGGTTTTCGCCACAGTCTGGTTGGCCAGCAGCATCAATTCCTCGATCAGCTGGTGACTCTCGTCGCTTTCGGATTTCACGATGCGGTCGGCGTATCCAAGTTCATCAACATAGATCTTCACCTCCGGCATTTCCAACTCAAGGCTGCCCCGCTTGAGCCGGTTCTCCCGCAACTTGCTGGAAACCGCCCAGAGCTGCCTCACGGTATCGCGCAACTGGTCGAGCATCGCATCGTCGAGATCCTTCATCGGCTTGCCCGTGTTGCCAGTCTGGTGTGCGGGTGGCATCGGTGCCGCACGCACTGCATCATTGGACTTGCCCGAAAGAAAATCTATTGCCTGCCCGTAGGTCAGGCGTTTGTTGCTTCGAATGATGCCGTTGTAGAACTTGAAGCTCTTGACCTTGCCGCTCTTGCCCAGAACAAACTCCACGGACTTCACCAGTCGGTCTTCATCTTCGACCAGTGAGCAGAGTCCGTTCGACAGTTTTTCCGGCAGCATCGGGATGACAACCCCGACCAGGTAGGTGGAATTTCCGCGCTTTTTCGCCTCAACATCAAGCGGGGAGTTCGGCTTCACGTAGTGCGAAACATCTGCAATGTGCACACCCACGCGCAGGTCGCCATTGGGTAGGCGATGCAGGCTGATGGCGTCGTCAAAGTCCTTCGCATCATCAGGATCGATGGTCAGTGTGAATACCTTGCGGAAGTCCTTTCGTTCCGGAAAATCATTGCCGTTGACCACATCTGGAATGTTCCTGAGCTGAAACTCCACACACTCGGGAAAGGTGGTTTCCAGGTCATATTTGTGCAGGATCGATTTGAACTCCGCATCGGGAGTGAAGGTTTTTCCGAGCACCTTGATGATCTCCCCTTCGGGATTCACGTGCCGCTGCGTCCATTCGTGCAGCTTGACCACGACTTTGTCATCAATTTCGGGAACCGTCTTCCACTCCTGTGTGCGCGGATCCGCGACAAGAATGTCATTCACGATGCGCGGATCATCCGGAATCACGTAATAAAAGAATTTTGTGCTCGCGAGTGTGCCCGTCACAGTATCCCGCCCACGGCGCAGGATGCGAATCACGCGCGCCGAAGGTGCATCCGGAGTCGAGCTGCGCTGCTTCTGCTTGCGATGGTAGCCCTTGCGCTCACGAATCAGGCGGGCCACCACATGGTCCTCGTGCAGGGAAACGCCCGTATCTTCCGAGCTGACCCACACCGGATCACAGGTGGGCTGACCCGGACACGGGGTCGGGATGATGAGCGCCGAACCGTTTTGCCGAAAGCGGATGATGCCCGTGATCAAGTCCGCGTCCTTGGGCAGGCAATAGCGGTTTTTCTTGAGTTTGACGATGGTCCCGTCTGCCAGGCAGGCATCCACAAGCGATTGAAGTTCTTCGACCTGCCCTTTTCCCAGATTCAGCTGTTCCGCCAATTCCTGGATTTGAAGCGGCACATAGTCGTCCCGCTGCATGAGCTCCATGAGTCGTAATTCCATAATGATAAAGAAAGTGTTCGTTTAGCCCGAATATCCGGGCGTTTGAGTAGTCGGGTCAATGATAGGGATGATGGAGAAAGGCATAACCATAGTGCCACCATTAACGCATTTCAACGCTGCAGATCAGATGGCAGCAGATTCGAGGAGATTCCATTTGGACGCCACGTTCAGACGAAGGTCCCTCTGTTGGAACAACGGATTCGGCTTGCGGCGAGCACAAGCCCTACCCTTGTGGAATCGAACGGTCACTTCCAGTGGGAACTTTCCTATTTCCACAAACCTCACCGGAACTCGATCCGAACAACGCCTCAATTGATCGTATAGCGCACACAGGGCTGGGGATCGGTCACCTTCGGCGCCAACTGCTCCTGCCGAATCTGCTGCTCAAACCACTGTCGAGCCTCGGGATCCCCATGTGTGAGCACCACATGCGACGGCTCAAATTCCGCAATGAGGTCGAGCAACTCCTCCCGATCAGCATGTCCACTGAGGTCAAAGGAATCCACCTCCGCACGTACCGGCACCTGCAGGTCATACACCTCAAACGGGAAGGTGTCCCCGGGTTTGCAGGTCTTCAGCAACCCGCCCGGCGTATCCGGATCGCAGTAGCCTACAAAATAGATGCTGTTGTTCTTGTCGTGCAGTAGACAGGACGCCACCGCATAGGAGGGTGTCTGCTCCACCATCATGCCACTGCTGAGCACATAAATGCCTTTGGGCATTTTCTCATAACCCGGCTGTTCGGGGTAGCGCGCCTGGGTCACCCGCATCTCCTTGATGATGCGCTTGCGAAAGCGAATCAATCCGGTCTGCCGCGAGATTTGGTCGAAATAATCCACGATGTCCATTCCCAAACCCGCCGCAAAAATAGGCGATTGCGGAATCTGTCCGCGCTTGCGCGCATCGTGCAGCACGGCGAGGACTTCCTGCAGACGCCCCAGCGCAAACACGGGCAGCAGGCAAGTGCCGCCGCGTTTCAGGGTGCGCTCGATGCCTTCAAACAGCCGGTTCCACTCCACCTCCCGACTGCGCCCCGACACACGATCCGTCAGTCCGCGCGTGGTTTCCGTGATCAGCACATCCACCTTCATGTCCGGGATGCGCGCTCCCGGCAGGGTGTGCAGGTCGTCAAACAAAATGTCTCCCGTGTGAAAGATCACGCGTTCCTCGTGCTCGATCAAAATCGATGCGGCCCCTGCCACATGCCCCGAGGGATAAAGCGTCAGGGTGAGCGAATCGCCTTTTTTCGAGATCACTTCCGGCTGCTCAAAGCGCAGGGGTCGCAGGCACTGACGCAGGCGTTCCACCTCGGCGAAGGTGTAGAGCGGATATTCCACGATGCCCTTTTCCTGGCGCTGTCGCTTCATCACGTTCACAGAATTGCGCAACATGCGTGGCGCGAGCACTTCGCTGGGCAGGCTGGTGAAGACCGGAATGCCGGGAAACGCGCGCACCGCGACCGGGAGCGAGCCCAGGTGATCCAGGTGACAGTGCGTCAGAATGATGAAGTCCAGATCAACATCTCGCAGGAGTTCATAGTCGGGCATCGCCGCGTTGCCGATTTCTTTGGGGTGCAGGCCCGTGTCGATGAGAAACTTGAAGCCGCCCAGTTCAATCAGGCTGCAGTTGGATCCAATGCCTCCGGCACGGTTAAGATCTGTGTAGTTCATTAGAAGTTGTTCGGTTGCGGACGAGGGAGAGGGTTTGATCCCGCCCACTCGATTCGGGTGCCCGCATCACCTGCAGGGTGCAACATCCATGCCGTGCATTCCGGCGCCCCGGGACGAAGTTAGGGTAAATTTTCGGGAATGTAGAGTTGAAACTTGGGAATTCGCACCCAGATCGACTCCTGGCTGTCGGAATAGCCATGGTAGGCCCCTGTCACTTCACAGTCCGCATCCACCACATGGTAGCTGCTGTATTCAAAGGTATCACCGGGATCGAGATCCACGATGCGCCCGACAATGCGGTCGCCTTCATACACCTCATGCCGCCCGTCAGCAAAGCGCAGCACCCACTTGCGTGCATTCAGCACTACCCGTTCTTCACCGTCGTTACGGATGCGAATGTGATACGCAAATGCATGCGGACGAGGCTCCGGAAAATGAGCCGCATCCATCGAATGGATCAAACTGACGATTTCGACTCGGACCGATTGGATTTCCATGGTGGGTGCAAGGTGCACGTTGTCCGCAGCTAATCGCATCCTGCCAAAAAATCAAATCCTGCGACTGCTCTCGCTTCGCGCTCGACAGGTTCACACGTTTTCGATAGCTGCACTTCAACTTCACACTTGTATGCCGCCCGTTTGGAAAACCCTGCTGCTGCTCACCTGTTCCAACATCTTCATGACCTTTGCGTGGTATGCCCACCTGAAGGACCTGCGGAGCCGACCCCTCCTCCTTGCCATTCTGGTCAGCTGGGGCATCGCCTTTTTTGAATATCTGCTCCAGGTGCCTGCCAACCGCATCGGGCACGACGTCATGACGCTGCCGCAGCTCAAAATTCTCCAGGAGGTCATCACCCTGAGCGTGTTTGTTCCCTTCGCCGTGCTCTACATGAAGACCCCTCTCACCTGGAATTACCTCTGGGCCTCCCTCTGCATCATGGGTGCCGTGTTCTTTATTTTTCGCGACAAGCTGTCTGGCTGAGGGATGAGTTGCGACGAGCGGCAAGTGTTCGATTGACGGTGGGCACGGCTACTCCCTATTCTTTGGGCAGGGAACGACCCCATTACCACCATACCCCTGCCCCATGAATTCCGATGCTGCCCACATGACCCGGCGCACCTTTGTCGCGCAATCGGGTCTGATCGTTGGAGGCTCTGCCCTGCTGCTGTCCGGCTGCAAGCGAACCGCCAACACCACCTGGTCCTTTTTCACTCCGGAGGAGGCGGAACTCATCGAGGTGATGAGTTCGCGCATCATTCCGACCGATGACACTCCCGGCGCCCTGGAAGCGGGCGTGGTGCATTTCATCGACCAACAACTCTCCACGCACTACCGACGCTGGAGTCTCGTGTACCGCGATGCACTCAAGGCTGTGCAGACGCTCAGCGAGGCACAACACCGTCAAGTGTTCCAAGATCTCAACCCCGACCAGATGGATGCCCTGCTCGAACAGATGGAAAGCGGATCGGTTCCCGATGATCTCAACCCAGGTCGCATCCTCAACCGTTTCTTTCAGCTCTTTGTGGACCACTGCATGCAGGGGTTTTACGGTGACCCGCGCCATGGGGGAAACTTGAACTGGGTCAGCTACGACATGCTCGAGCTGCGCGTCATTGATCCGCAATCCGTCGTTCCGCAATCATCATGAAAACCCTGAAAACAGAAGTCGTGATTGTGGGTGCCGGAGCTGGCGGGGGCGTTGTCGCGTGCGAGCTGGCGGAAGCCGGAGTGCAGGTGTTGCTGCTGGAGCGCGGAAAACACCAAAACTTTCACGATCACGACAACGACGAACTCTACTCCCAGCGCACCACCGTGCTCGGCAATGCCTACGGCCCGGACAACCAGCGCTACCGCCGCATCGTCGAACACGCGGACGGCAGCACGCGCACCGTGCTGCCCAATGACGGGAGTTACCACAATGTGGCCGCCTGCGTCGGTGGCGGCACCCTGAGCTACGGCGCAATGGCCTGGCGTTTCATGCCCGAGGATTTTCGCATGAAATCCACCTACGGGGAACTGGAGGGGTCCACGCTTGAGGACTGGCCCATTTCCTACGAAGACATCGAGCCGTATTACACGCGCGCCGAGTGGGAAATCGGTGTGGCTGGGGACGATGAGCACAATCCATTTGCACCGTCCCGCTCCAAGCCCTACCCCATGCCCGCCTTCCCCTACAATCAGGAGGGTCGTCTGATCGAGCAAACCACGCAGGCCATGGGGCTGCATCCCTTCCCCATTCCGATGCTGCGCAATTCCATCGCATACGGTGGCAGACCCGCCTGCATCCACATGCGCACTTGCGTGGGCTTTGCCTGCCCGACGGGTGCCAAGGGCGGCACGCAAAATACCGTCATCCCGCGTGCAATCGCTTCGGGCAACTGTGATCTTCGCACCGCATGCAAGGTTAGCAAAGTGCTGCTCAATGCACAGGGTCTCGCAACCGGGGTCGAGTATTTTGACGCTGAGGATCAGCCCGTTCGGGTCGAGGCGAAGCGGGTCGTGCTCGCGGCCTCCGCAACGGAGACTGCTCGCCTACTGCTCAACAGCACCCACCCCCTCTTTCCCAAGGGTCTGGGCAACAACCACGACTGGGTGGGCCGCAACCTGCAGGGTCACGCCTATTCGGGAGCCACGGGTTTATTTGACGAGGTGGTCTATGATGACATGGGACCCGGCGCCACCATCGCGCTCTGCGATTACAATCACGGCAATCCCGGCATCATCGGCGGAGCCATGCTCGCCAACGAGTTCATCCGCATGCCCTACCTCTTCACCAAGGTGCGCCCCAACGGTGCCAAGCGCTGGGGTAAGGCACACAAGGACTTCCAGCGGCAGCACTTCAAACGCCACATCAGCATCAAGGGTCCCGTGCAGGAGATGCCAAACTTCCACGCACGCGTGCGCATCGACCCACGGGCCAAGGACCACTGGGGCATTCCCGTGTTGCGCATTTCAGGGCAGAAGCACCCCGAGGATCTGAAGACCGGTCAGTTCATCGCCGAAAAAGCGGCCGAAATCCTCAAGGCCTGTGGCGCACGCAAGGTCTGGCTCGAACCAACCGGTCCCTGGGTCAGCGGCGGCCAGCATCAGGCAGGCACCTGCCGCATGGGTAACGATCCCAAGACTTCCGTCACCAACTCCTATGGTCAGCTGCACGATATCGAAAACCTGCACATCGCCGACGGCAGTCTGCATGTGACCAATGGGGGATTCAATCCAGCCCTGACCATCATGGCCTTGGGATATCGCGTCGCCGAACACCTGAAGCAGCAGATGGTTTGAGTGGAGTATACGGCAAGCCGAACAACTGCATCATTCTGCTCACCCACACCGAATTACTTCTTTTCCCATCGTCTCACCATGAACATGCCCCGTCGTTCCTTCATCAAGCAATCCATGAGTACGGCCGCTCTGCTGGCCATACCCACCCTGCTTCCGCGTCATGTCATTGCTGGCAGCACCACCCCTTCCCCCAGCCGCAAGGTAAACATCGGTCTGGTCGGCGTCGGCGGACAGGGCCGGGACAATGCCCTTCAGCTGATGAAGCTCGACGATGTGCAAATCGTCGCCATTGCCGACCCCGCCCCCTATTGGGATTTGCATGAGTTCTACTATCAGGCAGAGGCAGGGTCGGGGCCTGTGAGGCAACTGATCGAAGCTCACTATCAGCAAACCACACCCCATTATCGTGTTCGCGTCTACGATCACTTTGAGGACATGCTCGAGCAGGAGGTCGCGCTCGATGCCATTGTTTGCTCCACTCCCGACCACACTCATTTTTATGTCTCCGCAACCGCGCTCAAGGCGGGAAAACATGTCTACTGTGAGAAACCGCTGACCCACAACATCTGGGAAGCGCGGGAAATCGCCCGCATCGCCCGGGAATCCGGACTTGCCACCCAGATGGGCAACCGCGGCCACAGTCGCTCCGGCATTCGTCGCACCGTCGAATTGCTGCAATCCGGCGTCATCGGCGAGGTGCAGGAGGCCCACTCCTGGGCGCACGCGACGCGCTGGAACCAAGGCTTGGCCCATGCCACTCCTCCCA
Organism: Puniceicoccaceae bacterium; assembly: GCA_040224245.1. NCBI lineage: Bacteria > Pseudomonadati > Verrucomicrobiota > Opitutia > Puniceicoccales > Puniceicoccaceae > Puniceicoccaceae bacterium. The sequence continues at coordinate 37,726 of JBEGIR010000058.1, forward strand.
CCGATCCCGTTCCCGAAGGGTTCAACTGGGATCTTTGGTTGGGGCCACGCAACCCGATTCCCTACAGTCACGCCTACAGTCCGGTCAAGTGGCGGGATTTCTGGCCCTTTGGAACCGGAGCTCTTGGCGACTTCGGCTGCCACGACATGGACGCCGCAGTTTGGGCGTTCAACCTGCACCATCCTTCACGGGTTTGCATTCACCCCGGTGGATTCCCCATCGGGCAATGGCAGGCAGGCATCACTCCCTATTCGGAAATCGGGAGTTTCGACTTCGCCGCAGATGGCAAACAGCAGGCGCTCAAGCTGCACTGGTATTCCGGCGGACTGCGTCCGGCTCACCACGAGTGGGTGCCAGAGGTCTTCAAACTCGGGGCACGCGGCGAACTCTTTGTCGGCTCCAAAGGGCTGATCCAGACCGACGGCGCAGGCACTGCCCCCCGGGTTTTTCCGCGAGAACTCAAGGAGGAGGCCGATGCAGTACCACGCACCCTTCCTCGTTCCGATGGCCACTTTCGCGACTGGATCGACGCCATTCAGTCCGGTACCCAGAGCAGTGCCAACTTTGAATACTCCGCACGTCTCACTGAGATCGTGCTGCTCGGCGTGCTCTCCCTTCGGCTCGAAGGAGAACCCATTCACTGGGACCCCGCCAGCATGAGTGTGCGCGGACTCCCCCATGCGGCCGACCTGATCCGGGAACCCGTTCGCGAGGGCTGGAACGTTTCGTGACTTCGAATGATCATTCTCAATCGCCTCAATGCAGCAGCCGTGGATCCAGCGCAAAGGATTCAACCGGACTGATCGGCAGGCGGTCAAATTCAGGGTGACGCGGGTTGAGCAGAAAAATCGGCTCTTCCGGAATCAATGCACTCGGCACCGCGAGCACCAGGCTGCGACCCGATTTCAACCAGGCATCCCCGATTCGCTGGGTTTCCGGGTGCAGCATGGGTCCGAGCCAATCCGACTCCAGGCACGCCGGATCGAGCCACTCCACCCCATGCTCAGGTCATTTGTCCTTGCCCAGCTTTCGCATCCAGTCCCGGATCATGGCCTTCACATAGGGATAATTCTCGGTGCGACCGATGTAGGACGCTGCGATGCTGCGCGGTACCAGGGTGTCCCGCAGGCGCTCACTGCCTTCGGCCAGCACCGTTCCATCCTCCGCAATCCAGCGAAAATCAAACTCGATCAGTGCCGGATAGATCTCCTTTACGATGCGCACATCGTTGAAGTCGGGGCTGCGCCATGGCTCAAAATCACCTGCCAGATCCAGCTCAGTCACCGTCATTTCCAGCACGGTGCCTTCGGTGAGATGGCGCTCGGCCAAGCGGACGAAATACTTTTCCAAGTTGTTCAGCACGATCTCCTTACTGCGTGCTCCACCATTGTAGTAGTAGTCCGCGTCACGGAATTTTTCCGGATCGGTCCATTCGATGCGAAGTTCAGCCGCGTGCAGAGACGCGACGGCCAAACAACCAGCAATCCATGCAATTACGATTCGTTTCATGATTCAAAATCCTTCCTTTTTTCCAAGTTTCGGTTTACGCAAGGGTATGGTGGTTTGCGTCGTTTGGATTCAACCGATTTGGTCTTGAACCCGTGCCGCATGTCTACCTGATACGATAACACTCAAACCGATCACGACACAATCATCATTTCATGGACAGGATTGCCATCATCTCCGTCAGCGACAAAACCGGAATCGAACCTTTTGCCAAATCCCTGGTGGAATCCCACGGTTACCAGATTCTTTCAACCGGAGGAACCGCCCGTGCCCTCGAGGCTGCTGGCATTCCCGTGACCCAGGTGGACGCCTATACCGGCTTTCCCGAAATGATGGAGGGGCGCCTCAAGACGCTGCATCCCAAAATCCACGGTGGCATCCTCTGCGACCGCGACAAGGCCGAACACCGCGAAGCCGCTGCCGCACAGGGCATGGGCATGATCGATCTCATCGTGGTCAACCTCTACCCTTTTGAAGAAACAGTGGCGCGCCCGGACGTCACCGACGAACTCGCTATCGAAAACATCGACATCGGCGGTCCGTCCATGCTGCGAGGTGCCGCCAAGAACCACAGGCATGTGACCGTTTTGACCGATCCCGCCGATTACGAGCGCTACCTCAAGCTGCTGCAGCAGGGCAGCGACTTGCTGGGCTTCCGTCGCCAGATGGCACTCAAGGTCTTTGATCGCACCGCGAGCTACGACCGAGCCATCGCCGACTACCTGACGCAAACCACCGAAGCCGATGAACCCGTGCTCGACGACATCGCAGGTTACCCACAGCAGTTGAAGCTGCGCAGTGAGCGCGCTTCCATCCTGCGCTACGGAGAAAACCCACACCAGAAGGCCGCACTCTACGGCAATTTTCTCGACCGCTTTGAGGTGCTACAGGGCAAACAGCTCAGCTACTGCAACATCCTCGATGTCAACGCAGCCGCTCACCTGATCGGCGAATTTCAGGAACCGACGCTCGCGATTCTCAAACACACCAATCCCTGTGGCGTCGCCTCCGCTGTCGATCTCGCCACAGCATGGGACCTTGCTTTCGAAACCGACCGCCAGGCACCCTTTGGCGGCATCATCGTCGCCAATCGCACCGTCGATGCCGAGCTGACCGAGCGCATCCGTCAAATCTTCTGCGAAATCATCATTGCCCCCGGGTTCAGCCCCGAGGCACTGGAGGTCTTTGCAAAGAAGAAAAACCTGCGCCTGCTCGTGGCTCGTCAGCTGCCCGACGCCGACAGCATGCTCGACGTTCGCTCCGTGCTCGGTGGATTCCTCGTGCAGGATGCCGACATCCACCGTGACAATCCCACATCCTTCCAGGTCGTCACCAAGCGACAGCCCACCGATGCCGAGTGGCAGTCCATGCTGTTCGGCTGGAAGGTCGTGAAACACGTCAAGTCCAACGCCATCGTCTACACCCACGGCAACCGCACCATCGGCATCGGTGCAGGCCAGATGTCACGCGTTGACTCCTCCAAAATTGCCGTCTGGAAAGCGGGTGAGGCGGGTCTCGACATGAACGGCTGCACCATGGCTTCCGACGCCCTCATCCCTTTCGCTGATGGCCTGATCGCCGCTGCCGAAGCAGGAGCAACTTCCTGCATCCAGACCGGTGGATCGGTGCGCGATGAGGAAGTGATCGCCGCCGCTGACGAGCGCGGCATGGCCATGGTCTTCACAGGTGCCCGCCACTTCCGCCACTGATCCATTTTTTTCTTCACACTGAAACCGACCCCTTCGTTTTCACCCGCAGGGACTCGCCTCGGCGAGTCCCTGTGTTCACTCACGTCGCATCTCAGAAATCAAGGTTATGAAAATTGAGCACTTCGCGATCAATGTTTCCGATCCAGTGGCAGTAGCCTCTTGGTACTGTGAGCAATTTGGCTTGAAGGTTGTGCGCCACCTTCCGTTTCCTTCGCAAACCCACTTCCTCGCGGATTCTGACGCAACGGTGCTCGAGATCTACTGCAATCCTCCAGATCGGGTTCCCGATTACAAATCGCTGGATCCGTTAATTTTACATTTAGCATTTGTCAGTGAAAACCCAGCTTCCGACTCCGACAGACTCACCGCCGCAGGGGCTTCGATGGTCAGCGAAACCCATCTTCCTGATGGCTCTTTTCTCGTCATGATGAGAGACCCCTGGGGATTGGCTTTTCAGCTTTGCAAGCGATCCAGCCCATTGATTTAAATCCACATCATGCACCCCAAAATCATCGCAGTCGTTCTCGGCTCACTCCTAGGGTCGCTCAATGCATTTGGCTCAAGCCACGCTACCATCAGTGATCTGATTTTTACCTCCGACAATGCATCCGAGATAACGCCAGATAACGCATTCTCATACGAAATTCTGGAAATCGACGGGAAAGCCGTTACAAGGGAACTTGCAAAGGGATTATCCTCGTCTGCTCCCGATGTTCGAATCGAAGGCGGAGATCATACTCTCAAAATTGAAAAGAAAGGAGGAATGCCTTCGCATCCCAAAAGAGAAATTTTCGAGCTTGATGTAACCGTAGAAGCAGGAAAAAAGTACACCATCGTTCATACGGAAGAAGGTCCCAGGCTGGTGCCACTCACAGACAAGAAAACATAACCTATCCTCCATAACCCCAAACCACCCACTCCAACACCGTTTCCGTCGGATCTTCTCTCATGGCGATTTCCCTACCTTGCGTAGGACTCCCGCTCGCCGGGAGCCACCGTTCCAACCCGCCATGCCCCTCCTCCAAATTATCTGATCCCCCGTAGCGGAATTTGGATAAATTTCGACCCCTGGACACTCGAATACCTCAACGGTTCCGCCTTTCCCAGCAACAGCTTCAAAAAACATCCCCAAAAACCTGTTGCGCGCAGCGCATCCTTCGCCATCAGGCATTTCCAATTCGCCATTGCAGCTCCACTGCACGAAATCTGCGTCATTTGCTTCGCACCCAACAAGTAAGGTTTGAATGCCGCTTCGCTCTGAAGTGGTTCAAATTCTTTCTTCAATAACCACAGATTGCACAGAAAGCACAGATAAGGTTAGAGGAAATCATTTGCTATCCGTCATCACCTTTTTCTACTTCGCCATCGCAGCTCGCTGCACCCCTTGACGTTCTATTCGGAAAATCTTGACCCAAAAGAACTACTACATACATTGCGATGTATGATCAGGACTCAAATTTATCTTACTGAAGAAGAACACAGTGGAATTTGCGAACTCGCAAGATCCACGAACAGGCGCCAGAGTGAATTGATTCGTCAGGCGATTGACGAGTATCTAACGCGGAAGAAACCTGAAGATAAGTTGTCAAAGATCCGCCGTGCCAAAGGAATTTGGAAAAATCGGACCGATCTGGATCTTTCTGAGATTCGTGCTGGATTCGACCGATTCGAATGATGTTAGTCGATACCGATATTGTCATCGACTACCTCAGGGATGTGCCTGAGGCGGTAGATTTTGTTGAGGCGCAAATTGATCAGATAGCGATTTCGTCCATCACCGTGGCGGAGTTATATCAAGGGGTTCGGGATGGAGCCGAAAGAGATGTGCTCGATGTATTTCTCTCGGGTATCAGTGTTTTGGATACGGATTTATCGATCGGCAGAAGTGCGGGACTCTTTCGCCGTCAATACAAGCCATCTCATAGTCCTGGACTCGCAGATTGCCTAATTGCAGCGACCGCAGTGGAACACGGAATTCCATTAAAAACCCTCAATACGAAACACTTTCCGATGTTAAAAGATGTTGAGGCACCTTATTCAAAGCCGGGAAGCAGGTAGAGCAATAAACGTTGCACGATACTGTTGGCACTCATGCGCCAGTACCCTTTGCGCGAACGCGAAGCCAAAAAACAACACGGGCCGGATACTTCCGCTCACGTTGAACCACCCCTCAAACAAATGCACGGGAATGAGAGAAATGAAAACAGTCAGTGCAAATGATTCAGGATTTTGGATTCTCGAACTGGAACGACGCTCCGAATTCTCCCGAATTC
>JBEGIR010000059.1 GCA_040224245.1 Puniceicoccaceae bacterium
AACCCCAGCACCAGTGCAGCGATGCCCAAAAGACCGGCGGAAATGACGGTGCTGGCTTCGGGGACGGGTTGCAGGGAATCACCGAACGAAATGTTACCGATGCCGATGGACTGCAGGCTGGGACTGATCTTGTGCTGTTTATCCTGATCCCACAGAGCGTTGCTGCCGCTCGAGTAGTAAAATTTCACGTAGTTCACGGGATCGTTCCAGCTCACATTCATGGAAGAGGATGAACTGTCGTGAGCACTGGCGTTTTGATCATCGTAGGAACCGTCAGCCAGTGTGCCGCGATAAAGCGGACGGTTGTTGCTGGATGCATTTGCATCGGTGTAGACATTTGAACCAGTGGTGACAGTGTGGTTCTGGGTGCTGCTGTTCCAGTTTTCGTCATAGGAGGTGAATCCCCAGATCACGTCCTCGTAGGTGTAGTAGGAGTTGCCCTTGTATTTGACATCGGCTCCACGATCGATGTCAAAAATATCAAAGCTCAAATTGTTTACCGGAGTGATGGAATTGTATTCATTTAAGAATCGCATCTCGACCATCACATAGGAATTGGTGTAGATGTTGTTGAGAAAATCCACCGTGAGTTGCAGGGATTCGTCTCCATTATAAAGCCCGTCGTTTCCATCATAGCGTGCCGTATCGTCCAGAGTCACCCAGTTGCCACTCGAAATGGAAAGCGTGATTTGCACGTTATATCCCGATCCTCCGACATTGGTGATAATTTGGCTGGTACTGCCAGCCGACCAATCCGTCTGGTTCCAGTCCAGCACCACAGCGGTGCAGGAGTGAATCAGAGCAAGAAAGGCGATAATGTGAGCGATGAAATTGCGAAGCACGATAATCATGAATCCTATGATGTGAGGGTTCATTGCAATCCTACGTCAGAAACGCGAGCTTATTTAGCCACATAAACCAACGATTTACATTTGGATCATTCATACTAACGAATAACTCGGAAATCTGTTTTCAAAGGATTGGAAAATCGGAGACTTTTTCGGCTAACATGTGCTGCAATGCAACAACTGGCTGCGCGAAAACGTTCGCGTTATGAAATCGTCCAACTAAGTTGGTAATCGAAAGCAGAGCAGTGGATGAATAGAAAGCGAATGGGAATCTGGGTCGTCGCGACCGGCATTGTTTTGGGGATGGTGGTGTTCGCGAAGCCCGCGTATGTGAAATTCAGGGAATTTCGGGCTGACTGGCTCGCACGGGAGGCACTGGCGCGCTTTGAAAGCGGACCCGAAACGGTGGAAGCAACTCAAGAAGCACTGCCAAAAGCATTGAGTGCCCACCAGCTGGAACCACAGCGGTATCTGCCGCTGCGCGTGCTCGGAACCATTCTGACGCTTTCCCGTCCCCGGGAAGCCCTGGATTTTTGGACTCAGGCGAGGGCTATTCAACCGGAATTGCCGTACGACGATGCCCTCGACTATGTGCAGTGCCTGCTGGTGAATGGCAAATTGAACGAAAGTCGGGAAATGTTGCTCGAGCTGCGTGAACAGCGCGAGTCGGATCCTCGGGTGAGCTATCATCTCTCCCGAATTGCATCTCTGACAGGTGATCACGAATTGGCTTACCGCTACGCGAAGGACCTGATCTGGAGTCGAAACACTCACATGCGATACCGGTTGTTTTTTATCAAACAGGGACTTGAGTCCGGGGTGAAGCAATGGGCCAGTGATGCTGAAAACCAGATGGAACTTTTGCTGAAAAATCCTGATCTGCTTGAGGATGAGTTTCTCTGGCGCCTGATCAGTGTCGGTAACGTGGGAAAGGAACTACAGCGAAAAATGGTCGATCAGCTGGCTTCAAGAGTGGGTTCCTTTCCTCAGGAACTGCTTTGGGTTGAATATCAGATCCGAAATCAGTTCTTGAGCCCAGAGCAAGGCCTGGACTACCTGAAATCGAAACGGTCCCCTGATTCACATTCAGAGCTGATTTTATTGGCAAGCTGGTGCAATCAACGACGACTATATTCCGAAGTTGTGGAATTGATCGACAACGAAACCGCGTTGAGTCGAAGGGATGCTTATGCCATTTTGATGGCGGCGCTTCTGATGACGCAGGACTGGGATCGCGTAGAGGTGTTGATATCGAATGACAATCCTCCTCTGGAAGCATTCTGGTTCAATCTGCTCAAGGCGCAGTTAATGGCAGTCCGGGGAGAGCATTCGCAAGCCACTCACTTTTGGTACCGAGCTAAAGCAAGGGTAGTGGACGACGCGCGGGAAATGTGGAGTTTGATCGAGGTGGGGGATCGATTGGGACTTCATGAAGAGACGCGTCCCCTTCTTGAGCAGGTGGTGAACCGCTCCGGTTCTCCGGAACGTGTCGTCGAATATCTGGGAGCGAGGCTGTTAAAGCAAAAGCAGTATGGGCGATTGCTCGAGGAACTCAAACGATTTGCGGATCGCTTCCCCAGGCAGGATTCAATTGTGAGCGAGTGGGCCTACTATGCCTTTCTGTTGCAGCAGGATGTGGAGGAAGCCTCTGTGAGAATCGACGAGATCTGTGACGAGCATCCTGAAGTATTGGCATATCACATGACCTGGGCAATGGGGGAAATCATGCAGGGTCGTTACCGCGAGGTGTTGGCACGACTCAGTCAGGTTTCCGTGGACTGGGAGAACGTCTATCCAAAATGGAGGTTTATCCTTGCGCTTGCACTGGCCGGAGTTGGTGAGCATGCCCAGTCGGAGCATTATCTGAGCGGGATTGACCTTTCTGCATTGGCTGCGCCAGAGGCAGCGGTCTTACAACGCCTGCGAAAGAACGGAGCCGAATCCGCGGAGTAAGGATGCCTGTGGGAACGGATGGATAGTGTTACAGTCGGGGAGGTCAGGGGGCATCTTTCATCGCCTTAAAATGAGCGGTGAGTGCTTCATGCACATTGGGAGGAACGAGGCCCGTGTTGCGGTGCGAATACATGTGCACCTGCTTCACCAGATTTGAGGACGTGAAAAAATACTTTTCGTTGGGCATGAGGAAGATGGTTTCCACCTTGTCATCGAGCAGACGGTTCATCTGAGCCATTTGGAACTCGTATTCAAAGTCAGAGACGGCGCGAAGTCCGCGAATGAGGGCTTTGGCTTCCATTTTGACTGCAAAATCCACTACCAGTCCATCAAAGGGCATCACCGTCACATTGCTGAGGTGTGAAATATTTGCTTCGATCAACGCAATGCGCTTTTCGATGGAAAACAGAGGGTGTTTGGTTTTGGAATCCACGACCGCCATGATGACTTCATCGAAGATTTTTGCCCCTCGGGTGAGCACGTCAAGGTGGCCGAATGTTACGGGATCAAACGTACCCGGATAGATGGCTTTTTTCATTGGTGGTATGGTAGGTTTTCAGCGAAAACAAAATAGGGTATTGGTGCTTTGTGACCGAGTCAAAATTTCTTCCTTTGGCTGCGGTGCTTGAGTTTGTGAGCATAAAAATCAAAAAGAAGTTCAATAATGCCAAAATTTAACCATTAGTGCTTTGTTATGCTTGGAGTCATGAAAGACCGGCAGCATCCGGACATTTCCCATTGATCCGCAGATGATTCCATGAAACGAAACTATCAAACCCTGTTGACCCATATGTTCCTGATATCGAGCATTCCCATGACTGCTATTTCCGGGAGTGAAACCCGTTCTGAAAAGGCGCTGATCGACGATTGGCAACTGATCCCTCCCGAGACAGTGGAGTCGATGGACTCCCTGCATCAGGTAAATGCATCCCTTCCCGGTGCACACATCATATCCGTTCCATCTACCGTGTTTGGCGCACTCGTGGAGGGCGGCACTGTGCCCGATCCTTTCGTGGGTACGCGCCTCGCGGAGGTGGATACTGCACCTTATCGTCAGCCGTGGGTGTATCGCCGCCAATTTGATCTCGATCCATCATTGCCCAAGGACTTCGTGGAGCTGATTTTTGAAGGCATTCAGCAAACCGGAAAGGTATGGCTCAATGGCGAATTGCTTGCCGACAGGGACGCCTTTCAGGGGCCGTTCAAGATGTACCGATTTGACATCAGCACGCGGGTGAAACCTGAAAACAACGTGCTGGTCGTGCAGATTTTCCCACCTGAAAAAGGCGATCTTTCCATCGGCTGGGTGGATTGGAATCCCTACCCGCCCGATCAAAACATGGGCCTCTGGCGATCAGTAAAAGTGCGGCAAAGCGGACCCATCAGTCTCGAAACTCCCTTCGTTCGCACCCAGCTGGACCTGAATGCGTTCGAGTGGGCTGAACTCACGATTGAGAGCGAGGTCTGCAATCGAAGCACCGGGTTACAGCATGCGGTGCTCGAACTGCAGTTTGACTCAGAAACCGTTGAAATCCCCTTCACCCTCGATCCGGGCGAGACGCGCAAGCTGATCGCCCAGGCCAGCGATTTTGCGCAGCTGCGGCTGACGGACCCGAAGGTCTGGTGGCCCAATGGCATGGGTGAACAACCACTCTATACGCTGCATGCTCAGGTAAAACTTGCCGATGACAGTTCTGTGACTGAGCAGCGGGCCACGCGGTTTGGGATCCGCGAAGTTTCCGATTATCTGAATGCCCAGGGGCATCGTGGCTGGAAGGTCAATGGACGCCCCGTTCTCATTCGCGGCGGTGGCTGGGTGGACGATCTGTTCCTGCGCGAGCATGCCGACCGCCTGGAGGCACAGGTGCGATACGCGAAGCACATGAACTTGAATACACTTCGCCTGGAGGGATTTTTTGGTGCAACGCAGCGCTTTTATGATCTCTGCGATGAAAACGGTCTGCTGGTCATGATCGGGTGGAGTTGTCACTGGGAGTGGGAGAACTACTGCCACCGCCCTGAGGATGGCTACCTGCTGATCCGCCCCGAAGAAAATGCCTTTCATGCTGCGTCCTATCGCGACCAGGTGCTCTGGCTGCGCAACCATCCTTCGGTTTTCCTCTGGGTATTTGGCAGCGACACCATTCCTCGTCCCGAATTGGAAACCCTTCTCTACCAACACCTCGACGAGGTTGATGGTACCCGCCCGATTTTGCTGGGCTGCAAGAGTGGTTCCAATGCGGGCGAAGCCGAACGAAAGTTTGAAAGTGAAACCTATGGTCCCGTTGCGGTGAAGATGAAGGGGCCATACCACTATGTGCCGCCCATCTACTGGTTTGAAGACCGTCAGTTCGGTGGGGCTTATGGATTCAACACCGAAACCGGACCTGGTTTGCAGCCAGTGGTGTATGATTCCCTGAAAAAATTCACACCCGCTGACAAGCTCTGGCCCATGAACGAAGTGTGGGATTTTCACACCGGTCGCGGCGACGTATTTGGTTCCTTTGAACTGTGGAAGCAGCCCTTCGAGCGACGCTATGGCAGCTTTGACAGTGCTGAGGCGTTCAGCGCATGGGCGCAGGTGAGCAACTATGAGGCCATGCGACCGATGTTTGAAGCGTTTGTGAGCAACCAGCCAGAGGCAACGGGGGTGATCCAGTGGATGTACAACTCGTCCATGCCCAATCACCTCTGGCAACTCTTTGATTATTACCTGATGCCTACGGGTGCCTTCTATGCGGCACGTAAAGCGAACGAAACGGTGCAGGCGATTTACGATTATGCCCGCGAGGCAATCCTGCTCAGCAACGACGATCATGCCGCAGTCCACGAGTTGGAAGTCAAGGCCACGCTCTATGACCAGAATTCCAAGGTCCTCTGGGAACATGACAAGCGCACCGTGATGGCACCCAAGACGGTGCAGCGCATTGCGGATCTGCCCGGAAAACTGCTTCAGTCCGCTGAGCCAGGTTCAGTGTTTTTCCTGGACCTTCGCATTGAGCGACCGGATGGAACAGAACTCACCCGGAATTTCTATTGGCTCTCGCAGCAGCGTGAGCAGCTGGACTATCCGGTCAGTTCCTGGTATCAGACTCCGATTACCCGAGCGGCAGACTTCAGCGGATTGCGCAGCCTGCCCGGTGCGCAAGTGCAATCCGAGTGGAAACTCGGTGAATCCGTGAACGGGCTTCAGTCTGCGGAAGTGACGCTGACCAACGCCTCTGATCACATCGCGTTTTTTGTGGAGCTGATGATCCGTGAGAACGTGAGTGGAGAAGCCATCCTTCCCGTGTATTGGCAGGATAATTACCTGAGTCTGTGTCCGGGAGAAACCCGCACCGTGCGGGTGCGATATCCCGATCAGGACTCGACTCGAAATGCGGTCTTTTCCCTGAGTCTGCTCAATCCGCTTAACTGAGAAAGGAAGCGCCATGACACACAAACCACGATATTTCACGGTCGCGCTGATCTTCCTGATTTTTGCCGTGATCTCCTTTCTCACAAACATTCTCAATCCGCTGATCCCGGAGGTGAAGCGCAGCTTCGACCTGAGCAACGCAATGGCGGGACTGTTGCCCTTTGCCTTTTTCATCGCCTACGCGGTGATGTCGATCCCGGCTGGCATTCTGCTCGACCGCACGGGTGCCAAGTTCATGACTGTGCTGCCGTTTGCGCTGGCGTGCTTGGCGGCATTTGCCTTTGCCCTGCTTCCGAACTATGGGGTGTACCTTATTTCTCTGTTTGCGATAGGACTCGGCATGGCCATGCTTCAGGTGACGATCAACCCCTTGCTGCGTGCAGCTGGTGGTGAACCTCACTTTGCTGCCTTCTCCGTTCTCGGGCAGTTGTTTTTTGGGGCGGGCGCGTATCTGGCTCCCCAGGTCTACAAGCACCTGGTTTCAGGGCTTGCCGAGCGGGACAGTTTGTCCGGTGCCATGGCGGTCTTGGGGAAAGCGGTGCCAGAGCAACTGCCTTGGCTCTCGCTCTACTGGGTTTTTGGATTGGTGACACTGTTGATGGTGCTGCTCCTGTTGGTTGTGCGCATACCCCGCATTGAACTGACCGAGCAGGAACAGTCGGGGGACAAGCGATCCTACCTGCAGCTCATTCGCAGCCGCACGGGTTTGCTCTTCTTTCTGGGGATCTTTGCCTACGTCGGAACGGAGCAGGGCGTTGGAAACTGGATCTCCGAATTCCTGTATCAATACCACGGGGTGGATCCGCAGACTGATGGCGCCAATGTGGTCTCCTGGTTTTGGGCGGCGCTGACTTTTGGCTGTCTACTGGGGCTGGTTGTGATCAAACTCTTCGACAGCCGCAAAGTGCTGATCGGTGCAAGCGCAGGTGCCATGGTTGCGCTGCTGCTGGCACTGACCAGTGGAGAAGAAATGGCAAAGTTGGCCTTCCCCGCTGTTGGATTTTTTGCGTCGGTAATGTGGTCCATCATCGTATCACTGGCACTCAATTCGGTTGCGAGCCATCATGGTTCGTTTTCAGGAATCCTCTGCACGGGCATCATGGGCGGTGCCATTGTCCCGCTGATCGTGGGTTTTCTCGCGGATCACATTGGGCTGCGCCTGGCAATGGGGTTCCTTTTTGTGACCCTTGCCTACATCCTTTCGATTGGTATTTGGGCACGTCCGCTGATTGCGAACTCAACGGTTCAATGGCGCAGGTTGCTCCGGAAGAACGCATCAACCCCTGCTGCGCGATGATGCGAGACATGAACCTATTAACCAGCAACGACCGCGTCATCGGCGTCGACATGGGCGGAACGAAAATCCATGCGGGCCTGGTCTCCCGTAACCATGTGCAGGAGCGTTCCTTGCGACAGGTGAACGGTGCCGCGCGCAAAGAAAAAGTGCTGGCGGATCTCATCCTGTGCATTGAGGAACTGATGCAGGACTCGGTCCAAGGCATTGGAGTGGGAGTTCCCAGTCTCGTCGATGTGACTTCGGGAACGGTCTATCAAATGCAGAACATTCCCTCCTGGGATGAAGTACATTTGGGAGAAATCCTCCGGGAGCGCTTTGCTGTACCTGTCTACGTGAACAATGATGCAAACTGCTTTGCCATAGGAGAAAAATACTACGGTGCCGGGAAGCATCATGCCAATTTTGTAGGGCTGACCCTTGGGACAGGCCTGGGTGGAGGTGTGGTCATCCATGATCGCCTCTACGAGGGTACCAGTTGTTGTGCAGGAGAGTTTGGCAGCATCCCTTATCTCGAAAGTATTTTTGAGGACTATTGCAGTGGCAAATTCTTCAAACGCTTACTGGGTATGGAAGGAAGGGTGGTCAGTGAACAGGCCCGTGCGGGAGAGCATGCTGCAATCCGTGCGATGCATGCATTTGGGGAGCATCTCGGCAATTTGCTGCAGACGATCCTGTTTGCCTATGATCCTGAGGCAGTGATTTTTGGCGGTTCCATCCGCCGGGATTTTCCGCTCTTTGAACCCGGAGTCCGCCACGCACTGCAGCGCTTTCCCTATGTGCATTGTGTCGAGCGCCTGAAACTGTACGCGTCGTCACTCGCAGACAGTCCTGTGCTCGGTGCAGCAGCGCTCTACTGGGATGCGCATGCGAAGCGGGAACAGGGAGAATCCCTGGGTGTGGGCGTGAGTTGATCTGTCCTTAACGACTGTTGATTCTATGCAGGCCCGGTTCATTTGAGCCGGGCTTTTGTCGTTAAAGAGCGACCGCCATGGCATTCATGCTCCCGACTTTGATTTGCCTGAAATCTCAAAATGATCAAATAAATCAAGAGGATGCGCAATTTTAGCAAAATTTGACTCGTGGCGCTCTGCTAGAATGCCAGACAGTTCGATTGATTGCACTGCTTTGCATCGAAAAAACTCATCACTGTCAAACCTATGACTAATTGCAAACTCCCCCGGCCGTGGACCGTTTTTTCCACGCTTGCGCTGTTCAGTTCGCTGACAGTTCTCGTCGCTCAGGACGAGCTATCCGAAATCGATGACGATGTTTATGAACTATCGCCCTTCACGGTAGAATCTGATGCCGGTACGGGCTATCAGGCCACTGCGACCCTTGCGGGAACGCGCGTTCGCACCGACCTCAAGGATCTCGCTTCGTCGATCAGTGTCATCACCTCTCAGTTTCTTGAAGATACCGGAGCAAAGGGCAACGAAACCCTGCTGCAGTACACCACCAACACGGAAGTTGGCGGCATCTTTGGTAACTTCGCTGGAGTAGGCAATACGCAGGGCATCGGGGAAGGGCGCAACCTCACCGCACCGAGTACCAATACCCGTGTTCGTGGATTGGATGCGGCGGATAATACGCGCAACTATTTCCTGTCCAATATTCCCTGGGATTCCTACAACGTCGACCGTGTGGAACTGCAGCGCGGTCCCAACTCCATTCTGTTCGGGGTCGGCAGCCCTGCCGGTATCATCAATACCGCCACAGTGGTGCCTTACTTCGAGAACGGTGGAAAATTTGAGAATGTCTTTGGCAGCTATGACAGCGTGCGCAACAGCCTCGACTACAATCGCGTGCTCATCCCGGATGAGTTAGCGGTGCGCGTAACGTTGCTGCACGACGATCAGAAGTTTCGGCAAGAACCCGCCTTTGAGGAAGATCAGCGCATTTATGCAGCCCTGAGTTACCAGCCGAAATGGTTTGGTGATCATGTGAAGACGAACTTTCGTGCAAATGCCGAGCGCGGGGAGATCGAAGCCAATCGTCCCCGGATTCTGACACCGGTGGATTTCATCACACCCTGGTGGACGGGGCTGGGTCAGGGCACTTGGGATCCCGCCTGGGCCTGGAACTTTGGTGCCCAGTTGGACCGTGGAGGTGCGAGTGTCTCGCTCAATCCCTGGATCAATCAGCCATGGCTGGGCAATGACATGCCGGGCATCGCCAATACAGGAATTGCCTTCTTTTACGACAACGGCAATCCGAATCCCAGCTGGGTTCGCACACCGACCGCTGGCAAGAATTTCGGGATTGGTCCTGATGGCTCCATTGACCGCGGTATCAGCGGCTACACCTTCTCCCGTCAGATGGCGGTAGCGGGATTCAACGAGTACACCAAAAACGTTAACGCCGAGTATCCAGATCGCTATCCCGGTGCCAGCAAGGACTTTTACAAGGACTTTCACCTGACAGATCGCAGTGTCTTTGACTACTACAACCGGCTCATCGATGGTGACAACAAGCGGGAACTGTCCGACTGGACTGCAGTGAATCTGGCCTTTGACCAGGTCTTCTACAGTCGCGTGGGCTATGAGTTTGTGTTCGACCGCCAAAACTATCATGAGGAAAATTGGAGCCTGCTTGGGTATCGTCCCTTCATCGGGGTGGATTTGAACACGCACACCAACCTGATCCCGACAGAATACCCGACTGCGATTCCTCCGGAGCAGGGCGGCGGTGTTCCGGAACCGTCCACCGTACAGGGTGGGCACCTTAACCCCTTTGTTGGACGTGCTTACACCAGTGTGGACCGTCCGACGGGTTCCTCCCGCGAGACAACCCGCACGAACTTGCGTTTCACCGCCTTCGGTGAGCTGTATGGATCGGATTTCTTCCGTGACGACTCCTGGATGGCTCGCCTGATCGGGCGCAACATTTTTACGGTGCTTGCCAATCGCGATGAAAGTGACAGCGATGAGCGCGTGTGGCGTTTGTTTGGGACGACACCGGATTATGCGCAGTCCATGGATGGCAGTCTTATGGTTGATGGTTACGACCGATCGGTCAATTTTGCAGTCTATCTGAGCGGGGATCTGCGCAATACCAACTCACCGCACGGGCTGAACTTATCTGGACTGACCGAGCGCATCAGCCCGCGTGGCAATGCGACGGCCCTGGTGTTTGACTCCCATTGGAATGCACCAGATGTGGACCCGAGTGCCGCGTATCGCCTGCCATTCAGTGGAGGAACCAGTACACAGTCCGAAAATCCGGCAAACTATGTCGGGCTGAAGGAAATGACCGTGTCGGTACTCAACGCTGAGCAGGGAGACCGGGATGCACTTACGACCAGTTCGGTCAAGCGCACCGAGGTTCTCGAATCCTACGGTCTCACCTGGCAGGGCTACTGGTGGGATGGCATGCTGGTACCGACCTTTGGCTGGCGTCACGATGAAATTGAAACCTGGGGAACCTCGGGTCAGGCTGATCCCCTGACGGGCGTGGTCAGTTCCGATTTTTCGAATGAAAAGGTCGAGGGCGAATCGTTTGTCAAGTCTGGTGAAACCGTCAGTTGGGGCACGGTCTTTCACACGGCGGACTGGTTTCGCGACCGCCTGCCGCTCGATGCACACGTGAGTTTGTTTTACAATGATTCCAAGAATTTCCGCGCGGCCAATCGTGTGGGTTACAGCGGAGCGGAGTTGCCGAGTCCGGAAGGCCGCAGCAAGGACTATGGATTTGTGCTCAACATGCTCGACGACCGCATCTCCCTGCGTGTGACCTGGTATGAAACCAAGGTGGAAAATGCAGATATCGGTTCGACGAGTCCGCTGGGGGCGCAGTCCTGGTTCATGCACATGAGTGAAGCCTGGGGTACGGCTGCCGTCTGGACTGCCGAACTCTATTGGGCCGGAGAACTGCCCGGTATGAGCTGGGCGTCGAACTATGGCCTGATCGACGATGGTCGATGGGGGCAGGAGGGCTGGGAAAACGCACCATTCTCCGAGGAGGCAATCAATCATCCGTCAAATCAGGCACTGTTTGCTTCCATCGCAGACTGGTATGCCACCATGCCGAGCCAGGCCTACTTTGACGCCTGGGGGTTGCCAATTGATGTGTCCAAGGCACAGGGGTCGTTCGAAGATCGTCGTACCATGATCGCCAATGGCACCTGGAATCCCTACGATACGGTGGGAACGATTCAGGCATCCGGTGGTAATCGTGTGAACGGTCTGCTGCCTTCCATGACGATCAATCAGGAATCCAAGGGCGTTGAGTTCGAACTCACTGCTCGGGTGACTGACAATTGGAATCTCACGATCAATGCTTCCAAGACCAAGGCTGTTCGCACGGATCTTGGCAGCGAGATTCAGGAATGGATCGAATATCAACACGACCGCTATGCGGGTCCGGCAGGAGATCAGCGCTTGTGGTGGGGTGGAGACCGCACCTTCCGCGAGTACTACGAGGACTGGATCTGGGCACCTTATCAGTTTCAGCTCGATGCCAACGGGCAGTCGGCTCCTGAAATCCGTCCCTGGCGCTTCAACCTGATCACAGGGTATCGCTTCAGCGATGGGGTATTCTCGGGATTCAACGTAGGTGGAGCCTTGCGCTGGCAGGATGATGCCATTCTTGGCTACGAACTCGATGATACCCGCACCAAGCTCGACGTGCATCGACCCATCCATGGAGGTGCCGAGAGCAACGTGGATCTATGGCTGGGCTACGGACGTGAATTGACCGACAAAGTCTCCTGGCGTGTGCAGCTCAACCTCCGTAACGTGGGCGAATCTGCCCGACTGGTGCCCATTTCGGTCAATCCCGACGGTCAGGTTGCCGCCCACCGTATCGCGGATGGCATGAGCTGGGCCCTCACCAATACTTTCAGTTTCTAGCGTTATCACTATCCAGGGGTTATCCACTCACAACTCAGGGCATCCGGTTCAGCAACCGGGTGCCCTTTTTTTAAGCGAACCTGTTCAGGTAGTGTATTGCTTGCGGTATTGGGAAGGAGAGACTCCAAAGCGCAGTTTGAAGCTGCGGCTGAACGCGGAGATTGAATCGTAGCCGCACAATTCGGCAATTTCGGTGAGTGAAGTGTCCGTATTGAGTAGGTATTTGATCGCACGATTCATGCGATAATTGAGGTGATAGGTGCCAAGACTCAGTCCGGTGATCGCTTTGAAGCGCCTGCGCAGATGACTCGGGGAAATGTGCAACTTTTTGGCAAGTTCGGGAAGGTTGGCCTGCTGAAAGGTGTCTTTTTCGAGAAATTCGTTGACTCGGGATAGCAGGAATTCGTCCTGGTGAGATTTGGAGCGTTTTGCGATTTCGGGCAATTTGCCAGCCGAAGTGGCACTGTTCAGCAAGCGCTGGATCAGTCGATTGCATTGCAGAATCCAGATATTCGTGTCCACAGTGACATGGTGATCGGTCAGAATGGGATCGATGAGGCTGCGATATTGGGTGCCAATCGTATCGAGGATGCGCCAGTCTTCACGATGCAGCCATACGGGTGCATTGCGCAGGGGAATCAGCAGATCGGGTTGATCCGATAAAAAAGTCATGTAGAGCCAGGAAATGCGTTCGTCAGGAATGTCCAGGTAGAAATGGAACTGAAGCGGTGCGATCAGGAACGCTTGTCCGGGTTGAAAATGAAAGGTGTCGCCGTCGACGTTGATGCTCCCAGGAGTGCCACAGTTGAAGATGAGAACAAAGCGATGGTGGGGTCGACTCTCGAAGTTGCGGACATTCAGAAACTCGCGTGAACGCCGATGAAAGAGCAGAATGTTGTCAGCCAGAGTCAGGTTGCTCAGCTGCAATCCGTGGAAATAGTTGCGTGGATTTGGGATATCCCAGGGCGACGGGTCGAGTGGTTTGATGGCTTGGCTCATGAGTCATAAATATCAAATAATCAGTCAAATTTGCAAATACTTATCGTATTAGACTATGATATGATGACGCTGTGATGATAAATCCCAATGCGCTATACCCAAAATGAATGACAGCACGACACGATTGGAACGCATTCCAACGCTCATTTCGAATTCCGAGCAGGAGGCCGTCAGCCGCGTTGCAGACGCCATTGAATCCCTGATCCGCCAACGCCAACAGGAAGGTCTGAGTGCGGTGCTCGGTCTGGCGACTGGCTCGACACCAGTACCGCTCTATCGGGAATTGATTCGGCGTCATCGCGAGCAGGGGTTGAGCTTTTCCAATGTGGTGACGTTCAATCTGGATGAGTACTATCCGATCTCGCCGGAGCATCCGCAGAGCTACCACAGCTTTATGCGCACTCAGCTTTTTGACCACCTGGATATTCCGGATGCGCAGATCCACATTCCCCGTGGCGATTGCCTACGCGATTCTGTCATTGCACAATGTGATGCATACGATCAGGCGATCCGTGACGCAGGCGGTATCGACATTCAGATTCTGGGCATCGGCAGAACGGGTCACATCGGGTTCAATGAACCCGGGTCGTCGGTTCGGTCGAGTACGCGGCTGGTCACACTCGACAGTCTGACGCGCAGTGATGCCGCCAAGGATTTTCTGGGTGAGGCAAACGTGCCGCGTCATGCGATTACGATGGGAGTTGGAACGATTCTGGCAGCGAGGCAGATCTTTCTGCTGGCATGGGGCCGAGGCAAGGCCGAGATTCTGCAGAAAGCGATTGAAGAAGCTCCGCAGGACAGTGTTCCGGCAAGTTTTCTGCAGCAGCATGATCGGGTGAGTTTCTGCATCGACCGTGCGGCTGCCGCCGAGTTGACGCGCTGCAAGTATCCCTGGCTGGTGAGCATGCCCGACTGGGATGCGGCGATGGTTCGCCGTGCGGTTACCGATCTTTCACTTCGCCTGCGCAAACCCTTATTGCGACTGGTGGACAAGGATTACCAGGAGAATGGTTTGGCGGATCTGGTCACGGAGGAAGGGCCGGCCTATAATCTGAACATCCGCGTTTTTAATGAAGTTCAGCACACCATCACGGGGTGGCCGGGAGGAAAACCCAATACCGACGACAGTCATCGACCGGAGCGGGCGGACCCCGCCTCCAAGCGAGTGCTCATCCTCAGTCCCGAACCTCTGGATGACATGCTGGCGATGGCGGGCACCCTGAACCGGCTCATCATGCAGGGCCATGATGTTGCGGTGGTCTACCTCACCTCCGGCAACCTTGGAGTGCCCGATGCAGATGCGCGCTGGGTAGCGGAATTCATGCTCGAGGCGGGTGCGGATGCACAGGATTCCATCGCCGAGGCAGCACTGCAGGACCTGCGCACGAAGAAGGAAACCGATGAGGACAGCCCCATGCTGCGTCGTTTGAAGGGGTTCCTGAGGCGCAGTGAGGCGAGAGCAGCACTGAAGATCTGTGCCTTGCCGGATGACCATGTGACTTTTCTGGACTTGCCGTTTTATGAACAGGGGCGCTATCGGCAGTTCCTTTGGAGCGATGCGGATGTCAACGTCCTGCGTGAGGTGATTGAAACACGACGTCCACACCAGATTTTTTTCACGGGTTCTGATGCCGACCCGAGTTCGGTACATGCCAAATGCTTTCAGGTGCTGCGGCAGGTGCTCTCGCAACTGCAACAGGAAGCCTGGCTCGCCGATTGCTGGTTCTGGCAGTTTGCGGCGGGCAGCCGGGAGTGGCCACTCGATGAAGTGGACATGGCGGTACCGTGCAGTCCGGATGAGTTGGTGCGCAAGGTACAGGCCATCTACCAACACCGCTCCCAGATGAGTCAGATGCCACTGGTGCAACCTGATCATCTCGAACTTTGGGAGCAGACACGTGCGCGCAATCGGGCAACCGCTCAGCAGTATGACCAGCTCGGATTGGCCGAATATGAAGCCCTCGAATGTTTTGTAAAATGGGATCCATGGACGACCTGAGCACACCCCCCCGGATCGCGGAATCGGGATTTTGCTCCGCGCACCGCTGGATCAAATCCTATGAGCAGGAACTCCAGAGCAGTGGCACTGCCACCGAGGATTTGAGGATTGTGATTTCGGATCCTGCAGGACACTGCAAAGCGGTGACCTGCCGCATTTCCAGCGATCCCGTTAGCGACGAAAGTGCAGCGACCTTTCGCCGTGTGGAGCGCACGGTGAAGACCCTGCTTTGGCTGCATGGGGGCTGTGAGATCTGGTTGCAGGATCGAGCTGACCTTGTGAAGCTGCTGCAGCACTGCTACGGTAGCCAAGGTTCCAGGGCCTTTGATGTGCGCTTCCTTGCGGGGCAGGTCTATCATCAACCCCTTCGCTTTCACCTGGGTGCACCCTCAATGCCGCCGCAAAAGGCATGCATCCCGAGCGCAGTGCGGGAAAAGTTGGACGGTTGTCGAATCGGATACGATCTTGGCGGATCCGACCGGAAATGTGCCGCCCTGATCGACGGTAAGGTGGTCTACTCAGAGGAGATTCCGTGGGACCCCTATCATCAACCGAACCCAGAGTATCACATTTCCGGTGTGCGGGATTGCCTGCGACGTGCGGCGGCTCATCTTCCGCGCGTCGATGCAATTGGCGGAAGCAGTGCCGGTGTGATGATTGATCATGTTCCTCAGGTTGCTTCGCTGTTTCGCGGATTGTCCGAGCACCAGATGGAAACCGAAGTCCGACCCTTTTTTCGCAACCTGAGCGATGAGTGGGGTGGCGTTCCGGTAACCCTGCTCAACGATGGCGATATTGCCGCACTGGCGGGTGCCCAATGGCTGGGCGTCAACGGTGTGCTTGGAATCGCGATGGGAACGAGTCTCGCTGCTGGCTATGTCGATCCGCAGGGACAGGTGGGGGGACAACTGAATGAGCTGGCGTTTTGTCCCGTGGATTGGCGCACTGACGCTGCTGTCGATGAGTGGTCGGGTGATGTGGGTTGCGGAGTTCAGTATTTTTCCCAACAGTCGGTATTGCGTCTGGCGGGGGAGCTGGGCATCGGGCTGCCCGAAGGGGTGGATGCAGCTGAGGGGCTGCGGACGGTTCAGGATCTTGCAAAGAAGGGAAACACGCTTGCCTTGAGCATCTTCGAGCAAATCGGAATTTTCCTTGGGGAAACCTTGGTGTACTGGCGTCAATATTATACCTTTGAACACCTCGTGCTCATGGGGCGAGTCGTTTCCGGAGCAGCGGGTGCATGCATCGTTCGTCGTGCGCAGCAAGTGCTGGATGAAGTGCTCGACCCTGCGGAACCACCGCTGACCATCCATGTGCCCGACGAAACCTTCCGGCGTCACGGTCAGGCGATTGTGGCTGCGTCGGTTCCCCATCTGAAAATAACAACCTGATTCCATTTGCCATGAACGCTACTGAACTCTCTCAATTTCTGCATATCCCGGATGGTATTTCCGCCGCAAAGGCACTTGAGCGCACAACTCACCTGGCCATCGGTGCACATCAGGACGACCTCGAGATTTTTGCCTATCACGGTATCGCGACCTGCTACGACAGTGCCGGGCAATGGTTTGGGGGCATTACCGTGACGGACGGTGGTGGAAGCGCGCGCACGGGACCCTATGCGCACTACAGCGATGAACAGATGAAGGCGGTGCGCTTTGAGGAGCAAAACCGTGCGGCTGATATTGGACGCTACAGTTTTCAGGCCCAGCTTGGTTTTCCGAGCAGTGAGGTGAAATCAGCGAGTCCGTCTCATGCGGTTGTGAATGTGCTGGCTCAGTTCCTCCGCAGCTGTCGACCCCACACGCTCTACCTGCACAATCCCGCGGACAAACACCCCAGTCACCTCGCGGTGCTCACGCATTGTGTGAGTGCATTGCGTTCTCTCGAACCCGCATTTCGACCTGAACGCATCTATGGATGTGAGGTGTGGCGCGGACTCGACTGGTTGCGCGATGAGGACAAGATTGCGCTGTCAACGGACGCGCATCCTGAGCTTGCGCGGCAGTTGCTCGACGTCTTTGCCTCGCAGATTGTGGGGGGCAAAAGCTACACCACTGCCACACTGGGCAGGAGGCAGGCCAATGCTACGTTTTACCAGAGCCATCAGGTGGATGGTGCAGCAAGCCTCACATATGCGATGGATCTGCATCCATTGCTGGATGAACCTGAACTCACACTGCATGACCTTGCCTTGCGCCATCTGCATGCCCTGCGTGCAGATATGGATGCTGCCTACGCTTCACTGCCCTGCTGCAACTGTTGAAGCAGATTCATGAAACACCCCTGCATCCCACTGACTGCCTTTTTAACCCCAGCACCATTCATTGACAAATCCCATCAGTGCCATGCCCATTCCACAAAAATTCCATATCCTGACGGTACTTTGCAGTGTGATCTCAATCCTGCAAATCCCGACTGCTGCCATGCCCTCTGATAATTCCCCCTCGGCCATTTCCAGGCTCATGCCCACTCCGCAGACCGTGGTCCTGCATCCGGGCGAACCCTTTCGAATTGAGGCGGGCTTTACGGTGCAGCTCGAGGGGGACTACCACTCGCGTCTTGAATCCGCTGCGACACGCTTTCTTCGACGACTTGACCGCCGCACGGGCCTGTTTTTCACCACATCCTTCCCAGTGGTGAACGTTGACGGACAGCAGGCCGGACTTCGCATTCGTGTTAAGGCCCCTGGTAGCGTGGAACTGGGAATGGATGAGCACTATACCCTCGAAGTCTCGTCGGAACAGGTATTGCTCACGGCTGCCACGGACATTGGGGCGTTGCGGGGACTTGAAACGCTGCAGCAGATGCTCGATGTCGATTCAGGTGGGTATGTGTGGTCCGCCTGCCGGATTGAAGACGCTCCGCGGTTTCCCTGGCGGGGTCTGATGATTGACTCGTGTCGGCATTTCATGCCGCTCGATATGATCAAACGCAACCTGGATGGAATGGCTTCGGTAAAACTCAACGTCTTGCACTGGCATCTCACGGAGGACCAGGGATTTCGGATTGAGAGCAAAACCTTTCCCAAGCTACACGAAATGGGTTCCGATGGCCAGTATTACACCCATGCTCAGATTCGCGAAATCGTGGAATATGCGGATGCACGAGGCATTCGGGTAGTGCCCGAGTTTGACATCCCCGGTCATGCAACTGCCTGGCTGGTGGGATATCCGGAGTTGGGAAGTGCACCGGGACCCTACCAGATCGAACGCCAGTGGGGAATTTTTGATCCGTGTCTCAACCCGGCCAATCCCGAAGTCTATGTCTTTCTCGAAAAACTTTTTGACGAAATGACGGCACTGTTTCCGGATGCCTATTTTCACATCGGAGGTGATGAGGTCAACGGGGTGCATTGGGATGCCAATGCGGAGATCCAGCAATTCATGCAGGAGAACGGCATTGCGGACAATCATGCCTTGCAGAGTTACTTCAATCAGCAAGTGTTGGAGATTTTGACTGCCGATGGGAAAAAAATGATCGGGTGGGATGAGATTTTGCAGCCGGACATGCCCACTGATGTCATGATCCAATCCTGGCGTGGGAGGGAGTCGATGGAAGCTGCTGCGAGAGGTGGATACGCAAGCATCCTATCCAATGGGTATTACATCGATCTCATTTACCCGGCGGTGGATCACTATTTGAACGATCCGTTGCCCGAAGACACGAACCTGACCGAAGCCGAGCAGGCCCGAATCCTGGGTGGAGAAGCGACCATGTGGGCCGAGTATGTGACCGATGAAACTGTGGACAGCCGCATCTGGCCACGCACGGCAGCCATTGCCGAACGCCTCTGGTCCGACGGAAGCCTGCGAGACGTAGAGTCCATGTATGAACGACTGGATCACCAGAGCCTCTTGCTGGAGGAATTGGGACTGCGACACCTGAGCAACCGCGAAGCCATGATGCGACGGTTGGCAGGCTCTCGTGAGATCGAACCGATTCGCATCCTCTGCGATGCAATTGAGCCTTTGAAGGGATATCGCCGCTATACCTACCGCACCCAGACCCAGCTGACACCCTACACCTTGCTCGTGGACATCGCGCGTCCCGATGCACCGGACGCGCGCCGTTTCAATGTCTGGGTCGAGCACTACCTCGAGCTGGGAGACGGCTCGCTGTTGCCGCAGATCTCGGCACTGCTGGGTCAGTGGGTGCACAATGAACCTGCATTTCAAAGCATCGCAGCGCACGCTCCGGTGTTGAACGAAGGAAATGTGATCGCCACGCGGCTGCGCGAGCTTTCCGAGCTGGCCAAGGCATCGATTGCAGTCATCGAAGGTGAAAAACCGATGCTCGAAGAAGAATGGAGCAAGCGTGCGGAGCAGCTTCTGGAATCTGCACGCCAACCCATGGCCGCGATGGAGATCCAGATCGTGGATGCGGTGGAGAAGCTCTATCAGACCGCTACCGCGAAATGAAGGACTATGATTTGAGCAGTCCCACGCTTCAGGGCCTATTGAGGGTTTTCCCTGCAGCTGCAGGATTCTGCGTGCGAATTCGCCGATGCAAGGCCCTGAAAGACGCAAAACCCCGCTTCGTTCGTGGGGTCATTTCTTTCGTTTTCTGCCCATTCTATCCTGTAACGCAAATCCATCATGCAACTCGAATTCTTTGACTGGTTCATCATCCTTGCACTCTTTGCGGTGTATGTCGCTGTCGGTGTGCTGACCTCCCGAAAGGCGGGGAGTTCATCAGCCGAATACTTTTTATCCGGTCGCACCATGCCCTGGTGGTTGTTGGGGGTTTCCATGGTGGCGACGACCTTTGCCATCGACACCCCCAATCTGGTGACCGGTATTGTCCGGGATACCGGGGTCGCGGGAAACTGGGTCTGGTGGGCCTTTCTGCTGACGGGCATGCTTACTGTTTTTGTGTACTCCCGGCTGTGGCGACGTTCAGGTGTGCAGACGGATCTGGAGTTCTACCGCCTGCGCTACAGTGGCAAACCTGCGGCTTTCCTTCAGGGGTTTCGTGCCCTGTATCTGGGCGTGTTTTTCAACATCATGATCATGGCCAACGTCTGTTTGGCAGCCGTCAAGCTGGGCGGAATCGTGCTGGGACTTTCTCCCGTGGAGACCCTGCTGATTGCCTCGGGTGTGACCGTAGCCTACTCGCTGCTCGGCGGACTCAAGAGCGTGCTGGTCACGGATTTGATCCAGTTCATCATCGCGATGATCGGCTCGGTCTGGGCGGCAGTCACCCTGGTCAATTTACCGCAGGTGGGTGGACTGGAGTCCCTGCTCTCCCATCCCAATGTGAGTGGCAAGCTCAACCTGCTGCCTGATTTTGGAAATCCGGAAATTCTGATCGCAGCCTTCATCATTCCGCTGGCCGTGCAGTGGTGGAGCATCTGGTATCCGGGTGCCGAACCGGGCGGGGGAGGTTACATCGCTCAGCGCATGCTCTCCGCAAAAAACGAGCAGCACGCCATGGGAGCGGTCTTGTTTTTCAACTTTGCGCACTATGCCCTGCGACCCTGGCCGTGGATTCTGGTCGCCCTGGCCTCGCTGGTTGTATTTCCACAGTTGAGTGACCTGAGTGCGGCATTTCCGCATCTTTCAGAAGGCATCGTGCAGTCGGATCTCGCTTATCCGGCGATGTTGTCCTTCCTCCCGGTGGGACTGTTGGGCATGGTGATCGCATCGCTGATCGCCGCATTCATGTCTACGATCTCGACTCACTTGAATTGGGGAGCATCCTATCTGGTCAACGATTTTTACCGACCCTTTGTGCGCCCAAAGGCCAGTGAAAAGGAGTTGGTGCGCGTGGGGCGCCTCTCGACGCTTGCGCTGATGTTTTTTGCCGGATTGCTGGCGCTCTACCTCGAAAGTGCCATGCAGGCTTTTCAGCTGTTGCTCTCGATTGGAGCCGGGACGGGTCTGATCTTCATCCTTCGCTGGTTCTGGTGGCGCATCAACGCCTTCACCGAAATCGCTGGAATGGTGATTTCGTTTACGGTGGCGGTTTTCTGGGTGTTGATCTATCCGATGTTGGGGTTTGAGCCGATCCCGGCGCACCTGCGCCTGTTGCTGAGCGTGGGTATCACGACGGTGGCTTGGGTGTTGATCACACTGCTCACGCGACCCACCGATCCGGCAGTGCTGAGGGATTTTTATCGATTGATCCGACCCGACGGACCTGGATGGCGACGGGTGCGTGAACAGTGCATTGCGGAGGGCGTACCCGGAGCGGATTTGAATCCAAAGGATTCTCTGACGCGTGGATTGCTGGGCTTTTTCCTGGGCGTGTTGTCGGTCTATTGCGGACTCTTTGGCATTGGAGAATGGATCTACGGCAAGGCATTGTATGCAGCGTTATTGCTGGGAGTTGCTCTGCTATCCATGACGGGGCTGGCCAAGCTCTTTTTCTTGTGCCCCTCCCGGCAATCCCTATGCTCTGAGCACGATGCCGATACCTGATTCTGCACCGCATTCGGGTCGCTCCCGCCTGATTTCGCTAGATGCACTTCGTGGCTACACGATAGCCGGCATGATTGTAGTGAATTCGCCGGGCAGCTGGTCGGATGTATTTGCTCCCCTTCGCCATGCATCCTGGCATGGATTGACACCTACCGATCTGGTGTTCCCGTTTTTTGTGTTCATTGTCGGGGTTTCGATTGTGCTTTCGATGCAGAAATACCGCAATGCGGATCGGGTGGAACCACGGGTATGGCGGCGCATTTTCGTGCGTGTTGGCAAGATTTTCCTTGTTGGCATTTTCCTGAACCTCTGGTGGCGGTTTGATGTGGATTCGCTTCGATGGGCGGGTGTGCTGCAACGCATTGCACTGGTCTATGGAGCCTGTGCCTGTCTCTTTTTGCTCAGCACCTGGCGCATGCAGGTGGGGGTGATGATTACGCTCTTACTTGGCTACACGACCTTGCTGCTCTGCGTTCCTGTGCCGATGGATAGCATCAATCAACAGGCTCTGGAAAGCGGAACAGTTGAGCGAAGTCATGGTTTGATGGAAGCGGTTGAAGTGGAGGCATTTAATAGCCAATCGCTTCGTCCCAATTTTGAACCCGGAACCAACCTGAGCGCGTGGGTGGACCGCACCCTGCTGCCGGGTCGACTCTATGAAAATACCTGGGATCCGGAGGGCTTGCTCTCGACCCTTCCGGCTGTCGGAACGGGTTTGCTGGGTGTGCTCGCGGGCATGATTCTGGTGGCTCCGTGGGCGTCATTTCGACGCATTCATGCCCTGTTTCTGTTCGGAGTCGCTTGTTTGGTTTTGGGCATTGCGTGGAGCTGGGTGGAACCGATCAACAAAAACCTCTGGTCGAGCAGTTTTGTGCTGGTGACTGCGGGATGTTCCCTGCTGTGTCTGGCGTCCTGCGCGCTGCTGGCGGATGAGTGGGGATATACTCGCTGGACCTTTGTGGGCAAGGTCTTTGGCAGCAACGCCATCACGGCGTATGCACTGTCAGGCATGTTAGTGGTGCTCATTCGCACGCCAATTCCGGGAGCAGAAATGTCACTTCAGCAAGGCTTCATGCAGTTGGGGCTGAATTTTGGAATTGCCGCCAAGATGGTCTCGTTGAGCTGGGCACTGCTCTATGCAGCCTTCATTTTTGCTATCGTCTACGTATTCTATAGAATGCGCATTTTTATTCGGCTCTGAAATGCTCAGAACCCGCTTGAACTCTCGGTTTGTTTTGACTGGGAGCTTAATTCTGGGTAGCATGTTATCTGTGCCGGAATACTCCCCGGTCGGCGCGCAAGTGGCCCATTTGTGGTCACACTCCGTATCTGAATTCTGATGCTGGACAACTATAATCGTTAACCTAAGAAACCCCAAATACCCTATGATAAAATCCATTCGATTGTCGACGGGCCTCGGCCTGTGTCTCCTTTCTGCTGTATGCCTGGTTGCCAGTGATGCAGGAACCGATGTCTCCGACGAGGTTCTCGTCGAACTGTATGAAGGTGCACGTGTGGCTGATGTTGTGGACGGACTGGTCACCTGCGGTTACATGGATGTGGGGGTGATGGATCAGCGCATTTCTCCGCTGTGGACAGATGTGCAAACCATGGAACACCGGATTTCAGGAATTGCGTTGACGGTTCGCTACGGACCCACAAACCGACCGAAGAACCCGGGGTATGATCTCACCGATCCTGCGGGCTACGCAAAATACCGCGAGTGGCGCGGCCATTGGTACAACGAACTTTCACCAGAACCCTTTCACGAACTGATCAAACCCGGCACCGTGATTGTGATGGACAATCGTGAGGACAACGACACGGGTTCCACTGGTTCCAAAAACATCATGGACTGGCGCAATCGTGGGGCAGTTGGTCTCGTGAGCGCAGGTGGAGTGCGGGATATCGATGAAGTGATCCGACAGCGCAATCCTGTCTATACGAACTATCAGGAGCGCGGGCGTGGGGAACGCATCGGGCGCAATGAACTGATTGATGTGCAGCGCCCTGTGGTCATCGGGGGTGTGACCATTTATCCGGGTGATGTGGTTGTGGCAGACTCGGACGGGGTCGTAGTCGTGCCTCGCAGGGTGGCCGTTCGGGTTGGACAGATTGCGTATCAGGAGTTGGTAGACGACATCAAGGGCCGTCGCGAACTTTACAAGTCCCTGGGGATGCCATTGGATGACACCGTTCGTGAGCGCGAAGAACCACCGGCATTTTTCAAACGCCTCGGCCTTCCCGAAGACCCGAACGTGCATTGAGCTGACTGGCTACGATTCAATTTTGACGCAGGCTGCGTTGCAAAATCCCCTGTCTGAATGTGCGGGGGATTTTTTTGTGATTCCACGGGTTGGGTTGTTCGGGGAACAGGCAATTGCAACAGACTTGGGTTGGATTGGATGTTGGGCTTCGGTTTGACTTCGAACGCAGGCATTTCTAGGTATGCATGAAATGTGTTCGGTGAACTTGTGTGCTACCCTACACGACAACCGCTGATCGATGTTCTGCCTGCCCATTTTTTCCGCACGTGTTCGTGAGATACCGTTTCCACTCTGTCTGGTCGGATGGTTGAGCGTGTGCGGGTGTATATGCGGGGCTGCTGAGGAATCCTTCAGGGGAGTGGGACTGCCACTGATGAGTCACTATGATGCGTCCACATATGAATTTCATCCACAGAACTGGCAGATGGCGCAGACCCGTGATGGTGTTCTCTTTGTGGGAAATACTCAAGGTTTGCTTGAGTTTGATGGGGTTCGATGGCGGCGACATGAGTTGATTCCCGGTTCGTCGATCACGGTCTTGGCCACAGATGAGCAGGATCGCATCTACGCGGGAGGACGGGGGGATTTTGGAGTGATCGAACGTGAGCCAGAGCAGGGCATACGATTCCGGTCACTCGCGGATGGACTGTCTCCTGCAGATCGCTCCAGGGTGACCACAATCTGGAACATCGCGCTGACGGATCATGGGGTGTATTTTCGCAGTGATCGTGCAGTGTTTTGGTATGCGGGCGGAGAAGTCCAGACCCTTCCGGGGGAATTCGGATATCTGGAAGAAATCGGAGGTCGGCTGATTGCGCAAATGAAACCCCATGGACTCGTCGAGATCCAGCAGGGAGGGGTGGAGCCGATCCCGGGAACGCAGTCCCTGGCAACAGCGGGTTTGCATGCGATCTTACCCTGGGATGACGAGCAGTTCTTACTGGTCAATCGCACGGATGGATTGCTGCGGTGGGATGGAGCATCGGGGCTGGCTCCCATGCCAGGGGCTGCCAGTGAATTTCTGAAACAAAACCGTGTTTACCGGGGGATTTCTCTGAATCAACCTGGCTCCGTTCGCTTTGCCCTTGCAACGTACAATCGGGGGGTGGCATTGCTTGATGCACAAGGTGAGTTGTATCAGGTCATCGACAAGGCTTCAGGGTTGCTTGATGACAAGAGCCATTACGTTTTTGAGGATAGCGAAGGCTCGTTATGGGTTACCCAGAACTCTGGAATCTCTCGCCTGGAATTATCGTCTACCTTGCAAGTATGGGATGAGCGACTTGGCATTGAGGGATTGCCACATGCCATTGCACGCCATGGAGAATCCGTGTATGCGGGAACCAGTGCAGGACTCTTCAAACTGCCTTCTTCCGGGGAACCGGGACCGCATTTTTTTGTGCGGCACGAGGGCTTCGACAAAGCTGCGCAAATTGGGCAATCCACCGAAGTCTGGAGTCTGGTTTCGTCGGGTCAGGATCTGTGGGTCGGAGGTGCGGGTTTGGTTCACCGAATCCGCAACGGCATGATCGTGCAATCGATTGAAGTCGGATCATCGGTCTATTGCATGCTTCAGCCAGAGGGACAGACGGATGCCTGGTTGCTGGGAACGCGACGTGGGGTTGCCGTGCTGCGGCAAGATCCTGACTCGCAGTGGTCGATGAAAGGTATGCTGGACTCGATCCAGACGGTAGTGTGGTCGATGATTCAGGATGATGAAGGACGCATTTGGATGGGCACACCGAGCGAGGGTATTCTGGCTGTGGAAGATCTGAATGCGCAACGCTTGCAGGCAAAGGTGACAGTTTATGATTCTGCAAAAGGACTTCCGTCGGGATGGATGCATGTGGCTCTGTTGCATGGAGATTGCATTGTTTTACCTCAGCAAGGGCTTTTCCGCTTTGATGAGATACAAGACCGGTTTGTACACGATGTGAACTGGATGCGTGCTGCCGGACTGGAACCGAGCGATCAACTCAGTCACTTGAGCGTCGCACCGAATGACGCGTTGTGGATGATGGTGAGTGGAAAACGCTCTGGTATCCTGAAGGTGGAGTCTGCGGGAGCAGAGAGTCCGGGTGCACTGCGATGGCCCGCTTGGCGTTTGCGACAGTTAAAATCACTGACGGGCATTTTTCCAGAATCGGGTGAGCGGGTATGGTTTCTGGGACGGGATGATGTCCTGTATCTGTGGCAGGAATCGACAACTGAAAGCGATGCTCTGTCGGGTACTCTCGAAACAAGAGTGCGTTCGTTGAGTGGAACCCGCTCGGGCACTTTCTATTGGATGGGAGGGCAGGATCGTTCGGATTTTCTCAGAAGTGCCATTCCTTTTGAGGACAACCACCTGCGATTTGCCTATGCGGCAACCTCGTTTCTTGATCCAGAGGGAACGCAGTACCAGGTTCGCCTGTTACCCTACGATCAGGATTGGTCGCAATGGACAATAGAGACGCAGAAGGATTTCACCCGTCTGCCTGGCGGAAGCTACCGCTTCCAGGTGCGGGCTCGCGATACGAGTGGTCGCGTCAGCGAATTTGCCGAACTGGCACTGACGATCAAGACTCCCTGGCATCAACAGGACTGGGCCAGAGCACTCTATGTGCTGACCGGACTGCTGTTACTCGGTCTGCTGGTGCAGTGGCGCATCCATCACTACAAGAAACGGGCAAAACAACTGGAGCTTCTGGTGCAGGAACGCACGGCTGCCATTGCCCGACAGGCGGAGGAACTGAAGGAAATGGACCGCATCAAGTCTCATTTTTTCGCCAATCTGTCTCATGAGTTTCGCACACCGCTGACGTTGATCCTGGGTCCGGTGGAATCGACTCTGGAGCATTGTGAGGATGCGGAGCTGAAGCGGCAGATGTCAGTGGTGCGGCGCAATGCGCACCGGCTCAAGCGTCTGATTGACCAACTGCTCTACCTCGCCCGACTGGAGGCAAAACAAATGCAGCTGCGCATCCACCACGGAGATTTGCAGGTGTTTGTCGGTAACATCGTCTCCCTGTTCAAATCCGCTGCAGAACAGCGTGGCATTGAACTCGAATACGACATTGTGAAGCCGCTTGCGGACTACGCCTATTTTGATCCGGATGTGGTGGAGAAGGTCTGTTACAATTTGCTCTCCAATGCGCTGAAATTCACTCCTGAAGGGGGAACGATCTGGGTGCGGTTTATCGGCGGCTCACCAGTGGTCCTGGAGGTGGAGGATACGGGCTGTGGCATGACGCAGGAGCAGCAATCCAATCTGTTTCAGCGTTTCTACCAGCACGAGCGTTCGGAAAATCCGCTGCAATCCGGAACAGGCATTGGACTCGCTCTCTGCCGGGAGTTACTGGAGCTTCATCGTGGCAGCATTGAGGTCCGGAGCGGGGTGGACAAGGGGTCCACCTTCAGAGTCACCCTGCCTACGGATATCCGTGTATTTGACCCAGAAAGCATTGTGAAGGGAGACATCGATGCCGAGCTGATCAAGGACGAAGCGGATTCACCCGAGCGTGAAGCGGAGCCAGTGCATGCTCTTCCCGAGGTGGATGCAGGACTGGAATCGGATCAGAAATGGGTGCTGATCGTGGAGGATCACCCACAGGTGCGGGACTACATTCGTGAGCAATTGCAAGATCAGTTCCAAATCCTTGAGGCGGAGAACGGTGCCAATGCGCTCGAGTTGGCGCTTGAGACGATTCCGGATCTCATCATCAGCGACGTGATGATGCCGGGCATGGATGGATTTGAGTTCTGCAATCGTTTGAAGCAGGATGAAAAACTCAGTCACATCCCGGTTATGCTGCTGACTGCACGCGCGGGGGATGACTCGAGCATGGAAGGCTGGCAGACTGGTGCGGACGACTACCTGACCAAGCCCTTCAATGCAAAAGAGCTGCGCATTCGCGTCCGCAAACTCATTGAGACCCGCGAGCGCCTGCGGGAGCGCTTCCGGAAAGAGGGTCTGCTCCTGTTCCAGAGTGAAACCCTGCCATCGGCGGAGGAAGCATTTTTGGTCAAACTCGTATCGACCATCGAAGCGCATCTGTCGGATGAGAACTTTGGAGTGGCGGAACTCGGTACCCTGCTCGGCCTGAGTCGCCGTCAGCTGCTGCGCAAGCTTCAGGCGAGCACGGGACAGACCGCCACCGCTCTCATTCGCAGCACGCGCCTGAAAAAAGCGCGGCAGTTGCTGGAGGCTGGCGCGTTCGAATCCGTTACGGAAGTGGCGTATGAAACGGGCTTTCGCAGCCTCTCCTACTTCGCAAAAGCATATCGCGAAGAGTTTGGCGTTAATCCGTCTGATGTTTGATGCGCTGGAGCATGGAGGTTTTCTATATATCGAAGGAGCCGTCCCTCTGCTGAAAAGGACGGCTCCTGTGTTTACCTTCCTCCCGATGTGGAGGGACCTTGTGGGTCAAATTCAGGGTTGCGGTTCGGCGACGGTGAGCTGTACCCACTGGTAGCCGCGACCCCGCCAGTCCTTGACCGAGATCAGGAACTCCCAAGTGCCGGACTCGGTTGGCGTGCCGAGGATCTCACCGTTCTCGCCATGCAGTACGAGTCCGGGAGGCAGTTCGCCGGAGATCAGGGCGAATCCATCGCTTCCCTTGATCGGGTCCCAGAGGAAGCTCATGCGCACGGGTTGGCCCAAATCGATGCTGGCCACCAGGTGCAGGTTGACCGCGGCCACCCCGTGCTGGGCTGCCTGGATAGTGGTGCTGGGCAGGAAGCTGTCATTGAGCATCATGCCACTGATCACGGGCATGAGTGTGGGCACGAGCACCTCAATGCTGACATTGATGATGAGGGTATTGCCAAGGTCATCGGTGCCCGTGACCTGGAAGCTGACATTGCCCAGATTGCTCAAATAGCCCTGCAGGATGTCGCCCTGGAGGGTCAGCCCGCGCGGCAGACTGGCGGAGAAACTCTTACCCTGACCGAGGAAGCCATCGGGGTCGAGGTCGGCATTGACCCGGGATTCGGTGCTGGTGACCAGGAAGAGGTTGCGGGTCTGCACGACCGGTTGCGGGGTGTTGGGAGTTTCGGTTTCTTCGGTCTCAGGAGCTTCAGGTTCGTCGAGGCCGGTGAACCCGAGTTTGAGGATCCAGAGAGCACCGGAGAGCCTTGATGTTTCCGGGCTTCTGTAACCGTTACTCCCCGCGAGTACCGTGGGTAGGGCATCGGCATCCTGACTGGTTCCAAGGTAGGCAACGCTTCTTCCAAACCAAGTATTGTTAGATAGTACGCCAGAAGGAAAGCCGTTGAGACCATCTGCGATGGTGGATAACGCTTTGACAGTTCCATTTGGATTCATCAGGGCCACATGAACGACGCCGTTGTGAAATCCGTTGTCCAGGTCGCCTTCGAATCCTTTTCGCTGGAAGTCGCCGATGAGCAGATCCAATGTTCCATCCCCGTCAAAATCGATCCAGCCGGCGGTAGATTCAGGGGCATCAAATAGATCTGAGGGAATACCATTGCTTCCATTTTCCAGGCGGGTGTTGGATTGGATGCTTTGATCCGGATTCAGGAAAATTATGTCGATGGCTATGGGGTTGTACATTCCAAGCGCCAAGTCTGCCGTTCCATTCTGATTGAGATCGCCAATGACGGCGACATCGTGTCCAAGACCGGCGTTTTGGGGAATATTGGCATAGAATGCGTCAAAGGTGGGGGTGCCTAGGTCGTCCGGGAACTGGCTAATGTTTTTCAAGGAGCCATCACTGTTTAGGTGAAGTTTGAAAACCGCTCCGACGTATGGTTTATCCAGTGAGTCATGGCTCCAGGTTGAGGCGCCCACCCACAGGTCAACAACGCCATCGCCATCAAGGTCACCTGCATTGGCGATGCTCTCTCCGAATAGGTGGTTATGTTGGATCAGGGCATCTGGAAACCCGGGAGTTTCGCCTCCGATCACTTTGAAATCCTTTACGGTACCGTCGGCATTTAAGAGAAGGATGAAGACCGCTCCCGTGTTGCCGGTTGGGTTGCTGACTCCGCCTCCGTTTGCGTCATAAGCCCCCACCGCGACATCCGGAATCCCATCGCCGTCAATATCCCCCAATGCAGCCACGGAGATTCCAAAACCCCATGTACCAACAAACGTGTCTGCAGGCATTCCACCCATGCCTGGACGAATTCGCTGGTAGGATTTGACGGTGTTGTCTGCATTCATGAGCAGCACCCACACGGAACCGGCAACCGAGGCTGAATCTCCAACCATCAGATCATCGATCCCGTCGCCATCCACATCGCCAATGATTGCAACCGAGGCTCCGAATCGAACCCCACTCTCCAGATCACCATCGGTGATTCCCCCCATGCCATCAGTAATGAGGGTCAGCGAATCGACCTGCAGGAAACTCGCCCAGGTGAGGGGGCACGCCAGCAGGCTCAGGAACAGAAGGAAGGTCGTTGTGAATTTCATAACTTTATTGTTTTTGCGGTTGTGATCAATGGTTGGGATTCTCCGGGGACTGCGTCCTGAGGCCCATGGCTCGAGCTGTTGAAGCGAGTTCCTGAAGAACCGGGATCAGTTTACGTTTTTTTGATGCTTTCCCGCTAACGCTGGCGGGACATTGTTCGATGCATTTGAGGCATTGTGGTATTTTGCCCGGTAAAAGGGCGTTGAGTGAAGGAGCCGCCCCTCTGCTGAAAAGGACGGCTCCTGTGTTTACCTTCCTCCAGGAGTGGAGGGACCTTGTGGGTCAAACTCAGGGCTGTGGCTCAGCGACGGTGAGCTGCACCCACTGGTAGCCGCGCCCACGCCAGTCCTTGACCGAGATCAGGAACTCCCAGGTGCCGGACTCGGTTGGCGTGCCGAGGATTTCACCGCTCTCGCCATGCAGTACGAGTCCGGGAGGCAGTTCTCCGGCGATGAGGGAAAATCCATCGCTCTGCTTGATCTGGTCCCAGAGAAAACGCAGGCTCACGGGCTGACCCAAATCGATGCTGGCCACCAGGTGCAGGTTGACTGCGGCCACCCCGTGCTGGGCTGCCTGAATGGTGGTGCTGGGCAGGAAGTTGTCATTGAGCATCATGCCACTGATCACGGGCATCAGTGTGGGCACGAGCACCTCAATACTGACATAGACGATGAGCGTATTGCCAGCGGCGTCGGTGCCGGTGACCTGGAAACTGACATTGCCCAGATTGCTCAAATAGCCCTGCAGAATGTCGCCCTGGAGCGTCAGCCCGCGCGGCAGGCTGGCGGAGAAACTTGCGCCCTGACCGAGGAAGCCATCGGGATCGAGGTCGGCATTGATCCGGGATTCGGTGCTGGTGACCAGGAAGAGGTTGCGGGACTGCACGACCGGTTGCGGGGTGTTGGAAGTTTCAGTTTCTTCAGTCTCGGGAGCTTCGGGTTCGTCGAGGCCAGTGAACCCGAGCTTGAGGATCCAGAGTGCACCGGTAGTTCTGTTCGTTTCCAGACTTTGATGACCGATATGTCCGACCAGGATGGAGGGCAGGGCATCGGCATCCTGACTGGTCCCCAGATAGGCGACGCTTCTTCCGAAATAGTCGTCGTAAAGCAGGACTCCGGAAGGAAATCCGTTCAGACCATCTGCGATGGTGGATATCGCTTTGACAGTTCCATTTGGATTCATCAGGGCCACGTGAACGACGCCGTTACCGAAACCGTTGTCCAGGTCGCCTTCGAATCCTCTTCGCTGGTAGTCGCCGATGAGCAGATCCCGAATGCCATCTCCATCCAGATCCATAAAACCCGAAGTTTGCAACGAGTAGTTTGAAGTGGAAAAACGATCCGTCGGGATCCCATTGCTCCCATTTTCCAGGCGGGTGGTGGATTGAATGCTCTGGTCGGGATTGAGGAACACAATATCAATGGCGTTGGGATTGTTGAGTCCCAGTGCGAGGTCATGCGTTCCATCCTGATTGAGGTCACCGATGACGCTCACATCGTGGCCCAGGTAGTTTTGATCGGCGAGATTGTCATAGAAGGCATCGAATGCGGGGGTGCCGAGGTCATCGGGGAATTGGCTGATATTTTTCAGGCTGCCGTCACTGTTCAGGTGCAGCTTGAAGACCGCTCCAACTCCAAATTTCCCCACAGCATCATTGCTCCAGCCCAAGGCACCGACCCACAGGTCGACGACGCCATCGCCGTCGAGATCACCTGCGTTGGCAATGCTCCATCCGAATCGGTGGTTGTGTTGGATCAGGGCATCTGGAAATCCGGGAGTTTCGCCTCCGATTATTTCGAAATCCTTTACTGTGCCGTCGGCATTTAAGAGAAGGATGAAGACGGCTCCGGTATTGCCAGTTGGGTTGTGCACTCCGCTCCCGTTTGCGCTGTAGGCGCCTACAGCGACATCGGGAATACCGTCGCCGTCGATATCCCCCAGAGGAGCCACAGAGCAGCCGAATCCTGAAGTTCCCACAAAGGTTCCCGCTGGCAGACCACCCACTCCTGGACGGATCTGCTGATAGGCACTGACGGTTTGGTCTGCATTCAGGAGCAACACCCAAACGGAGCTCGGCGTGGCGCGTGCTCCGACAAGGACATCATCAATGCCATCGCCGTTAACATCACCAATGTTGACAACGGAAGAACCGAATTGTCCGAAGGATTCGAGGTCGTCCTCGGCGAGACCTCCCGTGCCATCAGTGATGAGGGTCAGCGAATCGACCTGCAGAAAACTCGCCCAGGTGAACGGGGCGGTCAGCAGGCTCAGGAACAGAAGGAAGGTAAGTTTGATTTTCATGACATGTGCGTTGTGATTGGGATGGTGTCTTTCCGTCAACAGGACCCGAGACTGCAGCACCATCACTGACTGCGTTCCGAATGAGGCTCCTGTTGAACCGGAAGCAGTTTACGGTTTTTTGATTTTTTCCCGCTAACGCTGAGGGGACATTGATTGACCCATTTGGGACATTTCATGCACTGCGTCCGAGTTCACGCACCTTACTGTGAAAGGTGGAATGCGCTGTGCCTGAAACTGAACTGAAGGTTTGGGAGATACTGAAAATCAAACCTGCGATGATCCCTGATACCCTTTATGGTTTAAACAACTGAATCAGGTTACATCGGCTGACGAATGTCAGCCTACAAGGCCTATGGCCTACATAACGCTGTTACACAGCGCCAAAAAAGTTTTGTGTCCTCGACTCGTCGGG
Source organism: Puniceicoccaceae bacterium (assembly GCA_040224245.1). Taxonomy (NCBI): domain Bacteria; kingdom Pseudomonadati; phylum Verrucomicrobiota; class Opitutia; order Puniceicoccales; family Puniceicoccaceae; species Puniceicoccaceae bacterium. The sequence continues at coordinate 33,180 of JBEGIR010000059.1, forward strand.
GTTTTTGCAGCTCCGATTTATCGGAACGTTTGAGTTCGGCATCTGCCGAATGGTGTTTTATCAAATCCTGGGTTCAGTATGTAAAGCAATCATTCGGCTGAGTAAGTGCTATTATGTAGAAATATTTATTTCACCTTATTTTAGGTAATGAATAGGGGCGATTTCCGGGGTAGGTCAGTTATTAGGGATGAGGTTTTTGGAGGGTTGATCTGCTGTGTAGATGCAAAGCGGTCGCTATGATTCAGAGGTGTTTGATTGGAAGCCTTTTTGAAGCAGTTGAGTCTAGGAGATAAGTTACTTAATTCCGTTTTTTTTGATTCTCGTGCTTTGGTGGGAACCTTGGGTGACGTGATGCTGGGGGTGGGATGAGGATTGATGTTGGGCAAAAAACGAGCTGAAGAGTGGGTTCGTGGAGGACAGATGAAAGGCAGAAATCACAAATTAAGTGTCTCGGATGCCGAAAAGTGCACGTTTTTTGAAGGATTTGGAATAAAAATCTTAAAAATCCTTAAGTGCCTATAAATGAAATGGATCGAGAAGATATTCTAATCGAATTCATTAGTAAGCGTCGTCTGTAATGTTGAATATGGGCCTGAAGTTTTCATTTCTGTAATTCATGTTTACTCCTTTATAGCGAGTAATATCCCCCTGGTTATACCCAAAATTATTAAGATAAATATCATGATTCTCAAGAAGTTCTACTTGAGGGACGGGCATCGCTTGACCCTTTTATATGCGACAATCCTATCACTATGCATAACGTCGAATGTGCTGAACGCGCAGGATGACGAAGGTGATGTGGTTTATGTTCTGGATCCGTTCACGGTTTCGGAGACCGCGACGGAGGGCTATATTGCATCGAATTCGCTGGCGGGAACCCGTTCGAATACCCCGATCAAGGACATTCCGATCAACATCCAGGTGTTCACCAGCGAACTGGCGGACGACTTCCTCATCACCAATCAGGTGGAGCTGGAGCGTTACAATGCTGCGATGGTGAACGGAGCTGCAGACGTGCATTCGAGCAATGTGATTCAGCAGGCCTACAATAATTTCTTTTTCCGCGGCTTTCAGCAGAACTGGGGCTTGCGGGACGGTGTGCGCCAGTATGATCCGGTGGACATGGCGGGATTTTCCCGGGTGGAAGTGGTGAAGGGGCCTGCTGCGGCTCTGTATGGTCTGGCATATCCGGGCGGCATCATGAACAGTGTCACCAAGACGGTTGATTTCAGTCAGAACTTTGCGGATCTTGGACTGACGCTGGCCAGTGAGGGAGAGTACCGTGCCCAGGTCGATGCAAATTTCACCTCGGAGGTCAATCTCGGGTCCTTTGGGGTTCGCTTTGTGGGAGTCAATTCGGAAACCCGCGATTACCGCCGAAATTCTGAGGGAACCATCCAGTTCAGCCAGGTGAATCTGGCGTGGAAGCCAACACAGAAGACCACGTTGGAATTCCTGTTGGAATACGGTTATCGGGATAAAACCATGGGCCTTGGCACGTTTGAAACTGCGGAAGTGGATTCCCAGGGCAACGGTCTTGGAAATGGGGCGAGCATTCCTATTCAGATCTCACACCCCGACATCCCCTGGGACTGGAATTGGTCAACGGACAATGTGCGTTCGCTTGAAACCTCCAACATGCGTTTTCGGGTGACCCACCAGTTCAACCACAACTTCTTCGTCAATGCCTATTGGCAGTATGGCGACCGCGATCAGGTGGATAGTGACGGTCTCAACGCTGCAGGCATGGGAGGAAGTGCGGGGAACTGGGATCTCGGATTTTCATCGCGCGGAGGTGTTGCAACGGGTTGGCTCAATCCCAACACACCGGAGGAGCGCATTGCCATGCACTGGCACCACCGTGACTGGCAGAATGAGATGTGGGCTTATGGCGCAACGGCGGTATATGAACTCAATACCAACGCCTTCGACAATGTGTTCACAGTGGGGGCAAATGCCTGGTCAGAGGATTTCATCACCTTCAAGGGAACTGTTCCGGAGGGTTCCACGAGCATTGTCTACCTGCCTGTGAAGGCTAACATCGACATTCCCACTCCCATCGGTCCTCCAACGGATTATTTCATGGATACGGCGGGTGCCTACGAAACCCAGGATAATTCAAACGACTATTACTTCGCGTCCTGGCAGGCGAAATTCATGGACGGTCGTCTCAAAACCAATGTGGCGGTGAACCGTGCCAATTTTAAGCTGGTGCAGTGGGCAAACGGGAATTCACTGGTCCCTGATAATGTGACGGAAGATTCCGAAACCTCTCCGCTCTACGGGGTTGTCTTTGATGTGACCGATGATATCTCCCTGTTTGCGATCCAGTCGACCTCGCTGTTTCCGACTTCCCTTCGGGATTCCTTTCAGCGCCAACTGCCACCGCTTGTGGGAGAGAGCTTTGAAATCGGAACCAAGATTGATCTCATGGACGGTCGTGTGAGCGGAACCATCAGCTACTACACGATCACGCAAGAAGGTGGTGGAGTGGACGATCCCGATGCCTTTAACCTGGATCAGCAAATCTGGGATTCTCTCAGTCCGGCTGAGCGTGCACTTCGCTGGCCCGGGTTGAGCCGTGAGGATCTTGCGGGAGATGTGGTCGATGGAGCGGAAACCGAATCCAAGGGCTTTGAGGCTGATTTGGTTCTGCAACCCACACGGAATTGGCAGATTTTGCTGAGTTATGCACACAACAAGATCAAGATTTCGAAGCACGTGAATTCCGCACTGGTCGGTGACATTCCGTATGAAGGACCGATTGAGGATCAGTTTTCGTTCCTCACAAAGTACAGTTTCACCGAAGGCAGTGCGCAAGGTCTCTCCATTGGACTTGGAGGACAATGGGCTGGCAAAGCCTATCGCGGATCTCACAACGGTGTTGACCGGTATGATCCGAGCACTTTCTACCTTGAGGGCTTTGCAGGCTACAAGTTTGACATGTTTGGTTATCCGGCAGTGTTGCGGCTCAACATCAAGAACCTCACGGAACAGGAAGCGTTTGTCGGGTGGCGTGCAACCGGAAGCTCGAGTGTTGTGGCAACCCAGCGCTACGAAGTTCCAACCGAACGGGTGTACAGCCTGACTCTTGGCATTCGATTCTAGTGTCAATCATGCATTTGAACTTCGGCGAAGGAACTGTGCAATCAGCACAAGGGGCCGGTCTCTGGAGGCGGAGTTCATCATGGGGCAGCTCCCACTCAACATGGGTGTTAGATGACTGAGTGGGGGCCGTTTGCCCACCAGATGCGGAAAAGCTTGTTGCTTAGGGTGCAACAAGCTTTTCCATGTTCTATATGATCCGATTGAAAACGTGAGTGTATCGATGAAACCTGTGACAGATGTGCAATCTCCGGGGAAGTCCCTTCCGGTGTGGAAGAAAGCGATCCTGGGAGTTGTTGTTGCAACGGTGCTCTCACTTGGAACGGTTGGGCTGCTGGAGGCGGGTTTGGTTCTGTTTGGGGTTGGACACAGTCCGCGTTTCTACCAATCCACGCAATTTGCCGATGGTTCACCGGGATGGGGTGAAAACCGGTGGTTTGGCTCGCCTTATTTTTCCCCCGGAACGCTACGGCGACCCCAGCCCTTTCTACTCCGCAAACAGAAAGCTGCAGGTGAACGCCGGATCTTCGTATTGGGCAGTTCAGCAGCCATGGGGGATCCTGATGCATCGTTTGGTGCACCCCGCATGCTGCAGCGCATGTTCGAACTGAATTTTCCGGAACTGAATGTGCAGGTTGTCAATGCAGCGATGACTGCGATCAATTCCCATGCGGTTCGCAGAATTGCGCAGGATTGTGCGCAGCTTGAACCTGATGCGATGATCCTCTACGAAGGGAACAACGAGGTCATTGGTCCCTATGGTCCGACTGGAATCCTGTCACCCGGTCGACTTCCAGTATGGATGATCGATGCAGCCATCTATTTGCGAGAACGAAGACTTTCCCAGTTGCTGGCAGGTTATGGGCGACATGCGGTGGGGGACGTGGACTCGGACTGGGGTGGAATGGCCATGTTTCTGCAGCAGACCATTGAAGCCGATGATCTGGTGCTGGACGGAGTGGTTGACGCGTTTGAACGCAATCTTGATGACATCGTAAAGCAGGGCTTGAACGCGGGAGCCGACGTGATCTTGAACACCGTGGTTGTGAATCAACGGGATTTTGCTCCATTTCAGTCGAGCGAATGTGCCCTGCCCGAGCAGGGTGCCGCCTTCGAATCCTATAGGGCATGGGTGAACGAGGGTGACCATGCGCTCCAGCGGGGAGATGCAGCAGGTGCATTGCATGCCTATCAAAAGGCATGGAGCCTGGATGATCGGGTGGCGTCGCTCGCCTACCGCATGGGGCGCACTTTTCTGGCGATTGAAAAGGAGGACCAGGCCCGGCGTTTTCTTGCTCGCGCGCTTGAGCTGGACACCCTGCGCTTCCGAACGACGAACCCTCTCAACGCTGCAGTCCGTCGGGTTGCAAACGGATTTGAAACCATTCCGCACTTTCGGTTCGTCGATGCCCAGGCACTCTTCGCTCAATCGAGTCCCTACGGAATTCCGGGTTCGGAGTGGTTGTATGAGCACGTTCATTTGAACATGCAGGGCAACTACCAACTGGCACGGCTCTGGTATCTGACACTAGTGCAGCGGTGGCAGCAACGTGGACTGCTGCCTGACGATAAAAAAACAGTTCCGAGTCTCGACCGCATCGCCCGGAGTCTGGGCTTCACTGCCTACGATCAATCCATGATTGCGGAGGAGCTGCTCCGACGCTTTTCCCAAGCTCCGTTTACGGGACAAATGGATGCGACCCTTCGCATCGAACAGTGGTCAGCAAATGTTCAGCGACTGAGCGATCACCTCGCAGATGCTGAGCATGTCGCGCGTGTGCGCAGCGTGTATGAGCAGGCGGTTCAGGAATTTCCAGACGATGCAATCCTCGTGCGAAACTATGGCATGGCACTTTGTTTTCTGCAGCACTTTGGTGAAGCCATCCCAATGCTCGAACGTGCGGGAAAATCCTTGCGCTACGATCCGGATTTGTGGTTTGCGCTCGCGTGGGCCTATGAGCAACTGGGGGATCGGGAGCGACGCATGGCGATTCAAGCTCGATTGGAAGGCATGGAACCGGGGCATCCTGGACTGGATCGGCTGCGTTCGCTGGATTGAGTGTTCTGGCAGCGAAGAACATTTGCCTGATCTCGCAGGAAACAAATCGAATGAAGCCACCCCGGCTACCCAACGGTGATGGCGAACTCAGAACAGGGTGTAGATGAACGCGGGAGTACCTGCCTGTACGATGATGATCAGAGCGGCAAAGCTGAGCAATATGAGCACAATGGGAACGATCCACCACGCCTTGTGAACACGTGCGAAGTCAAAGAGGTCTCGGATGAGTTGTCCCAAATGTCGAAGAAAGCGCATGGTTGTGCGTGGAATTTATGCTTTGATGCGGCCTCAGTCGAGGCTGAATTCTGTGCGCCAGTCCCTGTTCTCTTTCCACTCGGGCTGATCTTGTTTGAAGAGAATGCAGTCCTCGAGCACCAGAACATCCATATCTGTTCGCATGAAACAGCGATAAGCGTCTTCCGGGGTGCAGACGATGGGTTCTCCCCTCACATTGAATGAGGTGTTGATGATGACTCCAACGCCAGTTAATGCTTCAAAAGCCTTGATCAGGTCGTAAAATCTGCCATGCGTTTTCTGGCAAACGGTCTGAATGCGGGCGGAGTAGTCCACATGGGTGACTGCTGGCAGGTGGGAGCGGATCTGATTGACGCGTTCGATCAGGTTGCCAGTTTGCAAGGGTTGCGTTGCTTGGCGATGCTCCTGCCGAATCGGGCAGACCAGGAGCATGTAGGGGGAGGGTGCATCAATTTCGAAATGCTGTTTCACGGTTTCTTCCAGGCATGCCGGTGCAAAGGGACGAAAGGACTCCCTGAATTTGATTTTGCGATTGAGCAGTGACTGCATGGAAGCAGAGCGCGGATCTCCGAGAATGGAACGTGCACCGAGGGCACGGGGGCCGAACTCCATTCGCCCCTGGAAAAGCCCAACCACTTTTTGTTCGGCGAGAAGGCTCGCAATTTGCCGACTCCAGTCCTCTCCAGTCGTCAGGTGATAGGGATAGCCCTTGGAATCGAGAAATTTCCGGATGATCGAGCTTGGAAACCGTGGACCCAGAAATCCGCCCTTCATCGCATCTGAGCGGGTTTCGGGTCGCTTTGCATTGGGGTTGAGCTGATGCCACACCGCAAGGGCTGCTCCAATGGCGGCACCGCTGTCGCCAGCCGCAGGTTGAATCCAGATTTCCCTGAAGGGTCCCTCTCGCAACAGTTTTCCATTGCTGACACAATTGAGTGCGACTCCTCCGGCCATGCAGAGTCGGGGATTGTCCGTAATACGGTGCAGATGCCGGGCGATGCGCAGCACAATTTCCTCGGTAACCGCCTGGATAGAAGCAGCAAGGTCGCATTCGCGGGAGGTAATGTCGCTTTCCGGATTTCGGGGTGGGCCGCCAAAAAGGTCGGAAAAGCGGGAGTGAGTCATGCGCAGTCCGCTCAAATAGCCGAAATAGTCCATGTTCAGGCGAAATGACCCATCCGGTTTGAGATCGATCAAATGATCCAGAATTGTCTGAACGTAACGGGGAACTCCATAGGGCGCCAATCCCATGAGCTTGTATTCTCCGGAGTTGACTTTGAATCCGGTGAAATAGGTGAAGGCCGAATAGAGCAATCCCAGCGAGTGGGGAAAGCGAAGTTCCTGGAACAACTGCAGATCGCGACCCTGTCCGGCACCAAGGGTAGTGGTTGCCCATTCACCCACGCCATCGAGAGTCATCACAGCGGCAGATTCAAAGGGTGACGGGAAATAGGCACTGGCTGCATGGGAAAAATGGTGCTCCGGGAAATAGATTGGGGGGCAGTTTTGCATTCTGCACTGGTCCAGTGCGGATTCGATCTGGAACGGAATCCAGAGTTTGTTGCGCAGCCAGGAAGGCATGGCTGCCATGAAGGGGTTCAACCCGAACGGTGCGACGCGCATCGAGGTTTCGAGAATGCGCGAAAATTTGAGAAGTGGTTTTTCGTAGTAGGCCACCGCATCAATGTTATCTGCAGATGATCCCGCTTCCGCCAGACAGTATTTCAAGGCGCGCGTCGGGAAGGATGCATCATGTTTGATACGGGTGAAGCGTTCCTCTTGTGCGGCTGCCACGATGTGACCGTCGTCGATCAATGCGACTGCCGAGTCGTGATAGAAGGCGCTGATGCCGAGGATTTTCATCAGAATGGACGGTCGAGGTGCGACTTGGCATCGTTTGTAGAGCGGTCGATCCAGTAGCTCGAGCCGCTGCAATCCCATTTTCGATGCAGGGGATCTCGGTTTCGAATGGCAAAAAGCATGCGCATGCACCCCAGAACTCCCACGTAGAAAGGAACGAGAAGCAGGTAGGTCATGATGATTCCTGCCAGGCGAGCGACAGATTTTCCAAAACGTTCGATCAGACACAAGCGTCTGGGTGCGAACAGGGCGATCATGCCAACTGCTCCGGCGAGTAGCAGCAAAACCCATGCGGCTGAATCATGCTTGAAGCCAAAGCGCATCAGTACGAACCCGATCAGGAGCATCGTGATGGGTAAAAGTGCTTTTGAACGCAATTTCCGATTGGAGATCGTGGGCTGAACAGGAGGATTCTGCCATTTCCAGATGGTGTTTGCAACGGTTTCTGATATTTCGGGATCCATGTCGCTTGCCTGTGCAAGTATCGGGCAGATGGGTGCTCGGGCAATTCAAAAACCTGCCGTGAAAACGGTTCTTGCGAGGAGGAAAGTTGCCATGCGCACAAGGATTTTTCTTAAGCCCGGGAGCGCGCTGCCGAACATGAAAGTACAGGAATATCATGAATCCAAAAATTTTTGTGAAAACCGATGACAACGAAGCACTTGCGTTGGATCGGATCATCCGTTGGCGCTGGGAGAGCGGAATGCTCACCATCCACCATGAAGAGGGCAAGATCGAGATCACAAATCCGTCCTACGTAGGACAGTTGCACAAGGTGCTGCTCTCGATGACCAATACCTTTTCGAAGTCCAAGTGAGTCCTCCAGAGCACACCCCTTTTTTCTGAGTCTTTGGAGAGGCTCCAATGCCTTTGGAGTTGCCAGTGATGGTGCAATGGAAATGCTCGATGGGGTTCATGAGAATGGAAAACATCATTACCATTGATGGCGGTGCGGCATCTGGAAAGAGTTCGACTTCACGATTGCTCGCGCAACGCCTCAACTTATTGCATGTGGATACGGGGTCTCACTATCGTAGCCTCACTCACGCGTTGATGCGCTTGGGTTGCGATCCGAAGGAACACGCACAGGTAGTGAAAGGGCTGGAACAACTGTCGCTCGACTCACGCATCGAGGGACGTCAGTCAAGGATTTTGATCAACGGAAGTCCGGTTGACGAAGAACAGCTTCGCTCAGAAGAGGTCAATCAACAGGTTTCCGCTTTTGCGTCGATTCCGGAAGTGCGTGCCAAATTGCTGGACTACCAGCGAAGTCAGGTCGAATTGTGTGAACCGGGTGGATTTGCAGGCTTGGTGATGGAAGGCAGGGACATTGGTTCGGTTGTTTTTCCGGATGCGCGCTGGCGGTTTTATCTGGAGGCTGATGCCGCGACACGTCAGGCCCGCCGTGAGCTTGAGGGACAGGTGGACTCGATCCAACAACGGGATCAGATGGATGCGGGGCGAAAGACTGCTCCCCTCAAAATCCCAGAGGGTGCGGTGCGGATTGACTCCTCGGCGTTGACCTTGGAGCAAGTCGTCGCGCGCGTGGTGTCAGCGGTAAACTTGAATAATACTGCGGGATGATGCCATGAGAAAACATGCCTTTCAGCAGTTGACATGGAATGCGCTCGATGCGCAGGCATTGCTTCATCTGATCGAACTCGCGCGTGCTGAAGATCTGGAAGGTGCGGGTCTTTTGGAGTCCTTTCCTTACGCGATGGATGTCACCTGTGCGGCCATGCTCGACGCAGGGGTGACGGGCCGTGCGCGGCTCGTGGCGCGGCAGCCGATGGTGTTATGCGGGACTCGCCTGGTCCCGCTCGTGCTGGCAGCGTATGGCGGAGACTGTGATTACATGCCCCGGTGCGATGATGGGCAGGTGCTCGATGCCGGTGCGGTCATCGGAGAGCTGTCGGGGGATGTGGTGCAGATGTTGCAGGCCGAGCGTGTGCTTCTCAATTTTGTGCAAAAATTGTCGGGCATCGCGACGTTGACATCGACCTACGTGAAGGCCCTCGACGGAACGGCGACGCGCGTTCTCGATACTCGAAAAACCACTCCCGGTTATCGAGTGCTGGAAAAGTACGCCACCGCCTGCGGAGGTGGTTGGAATCACCGGCGCGGACTCTATGAATGGATTCTGGTAAAGGACAATCATCTCAGCGGTTCAGGTGCGGAAGAAGGGGCCAGGTTGGCCGAGCGTGTCAGGCGGGCAAAACGGCGCTTCCCCGATTTGATCGTTGAAGTGGAGGTGGACCGCATGGATCAAATCGAGCCGGTCATGGAAGCCGGTGCCGACATCATCATGCTCGACAATTTTGAGACACCCAGCCTTCGTGAGGCAGTAGCCCAAGTGGGCGGACGTGCGATCACCGAAGCGAGTGGAGGCATCACATTGAACCGGCTTCCCGAGATCGGGCGGACCGGGGTGGATTTTGTCTCCTGCGGTGCAACCGTGCACCAGAGCCAATGGGTGGACATCGGATTGGATTGGGGCGAATCCCCAGGACAGTCTACCTGAGCTTGCGGTCGATGCCTTTGTGTGGATCGTGCCTTAAAACCAAGGATTGATATGCAGAACTCATCTCCTGACCACCCGACTCATCAAACTTCCCCTCTGGAGAGTGTTGTCCGATATTTTCGAGATTTTTGCGTTTTGAAAGAAACCTGCCGGGAGTTCTGGGGCATTCAAATCATCAACTTCGTGGACTGCATTGCCTACTTTGCGATGCTGACCATCGCATCCGTTTTTTTGTCGGAAGAACTGGGAATGACGGATGCACAGGCGGGCTGGACGCTCACCGCATTCACTTCGGCAACATCGGTATTCTTGTTTTTTTCGGGCACGGTGACCGATGCCCTGGGCATCCGGCGCAGCCTGCACCTCAGCATGATCGCCATGTTTGTCCTTCGCCTGGCGGTGGTTGGCATTGCGCTCGTGCCGGCGATCCCGCACAAAGGCATGCTGACGGCATTGTCGCTGTTGCTGATGGCACCCTTCATGGCGGGAGTGCAAACCATCTTCCAATCCGCGTGTAAACGCTACACGACCGCAAAATCCCGTGGAGCGGGGTTTAATGTATGGTACCTTTTCATGAATATCGGTGCGGCGGCTGGCGGAATCTCAATCGACATCATTCGCAAGGGCATGGGACTCTCCAGCGTGCACATTTTCACGCTCTCGGCGGTCTGCGCCGTTGTGTGCTATCTGGTCGCATTGACCTTGATTCACAGCGAAGAACAGCTGCGGGGTGAGGACGAACCTGCTGAACCTGAGGCAAGTGAAGTTGGGGTTCGCAACCCGCTCCACATTGCCAGGGCGGTGTTGTCAAATGCGATCATTTGGAGACTGGTGGTACTGGTGACACTGATTTTGGGAGTGCGCGCGGTGTTCACTTACCTCTACTTGCTGATGCCGAAATACTGGCTTCGCACCATCGGACCGGACGCTGCGTTTGGCACGCTCAACGCGATTAATCCCATTGGCATTGTGATCGGTCTCATCCTGATCATCCCGATCGCAAACAAGTTCAAGGTCTACAATATGCTGGTCTATGGTGCCTTGATCTCGGCATTTGCGCTGCTTCCCATGGCGATTCCATGGGAACGCTATGGCATGTCCATCGTAAGTGCGCACTATACCATGGCCCTGGTTGCAATGGTGATCCTGACTCTGGGAGAAGTCATCTGGTCTCCCAAACTCAACGAATACACTGCGGCAATTGCGCCGCATGGGCAGGAGGGAACCTACCTTGGGCTTTCGCTGGTTCCCTGGTTTTTGGCAAAAACACTGGTCAGCTACTTCTCGGGTTATTTGCTCAATCGCTGGTCTCCGGAGACGGTCGAAGTGGGCGGTGTGGACGTGCCGCTGCAACAGGCATTGATCGAAGGCCAACTCTCTTATTGGGATCGACCCGAAGCCATGTGGTTTTGGCTGGGGCTGTGGGCGGTGGTGGGTTGCCTGATCGCCATCGCACTCAAGGGGTGGATGACCCGGGATGTGAAAGATCCCCGCGTCGCATAGCACTGAAAGTTGCGCGTATTGTTTTTTTCAGATATTTTGAGTAAGGATTCGGCTCAAGCAGTCGATTCTATGCGAAGATGATGTGGTTGTTTGATCGCTCGGATGGAGTCCGTGTTTTGCCTCGGTTTGCGGTGCAGATGACCTGTTCCTGTCCGCTTGTCCCAAGGTGGATACGAAGAGCAGGAGGTGCGTTGTGCATGGTGCTGGCGAGTACACTGGCCCCATTTGCAGGAGTTTCACAGGTAGAATTCGATCCCGAGTTGGAATTTGTGGAGCGAGTCTGGGATCAACAGGCAGGAGCAACCAGCAATCGCATCAATGATGTGATAGAATCCGAGCAGGGATTTCTGTGGATGGCAACCTACGAGGGAGTTGTCCGCTATGATGGTCTGCAGGGGCGCCTGTTCTCGGAGCGTGATCACCCCAGTTTGTTGGGTGGAGCGGTGTTGCTTACAGAAACCAAACCTGGGCACATCTGGGCGTTGGCAACGGGTGGATTTTTGATTCGCATTGTACAAAACGAAGTGACGGCCTGGGAAATCGCGGAATTGGTGTCCGATCCCGATTCGGTCCGGTTGGAGCGGGACTGGATGGGGCGATTGGTCATTTTATCCAGTTCGGGAATCTTTACGGTGGATGCATCAGGATCGGTCGTACCCTATGAATTGCCTCAAAACATGCAGAGACGCACTTATCGCACCCTGCTGTTTGATTCCGAGCAGCAGGTGCTCTGGGTTGCGGATGTCGATGGAAACCTCTGGAAATTGAATGATTCCGGAGCCTCCTTCTTCGATCTCACTCAGATGGGGACTCCCGGTCCTCTCATTTATTCGATATATCCGAATGATGACGGTTCCCTCTGGCTCGCCGTCTCAGGCTATATCGCAAGGTTCGATCCATCGAAGGGATCGCTTGAGGTCATGCCGGAACAGGACTATTATCTCCCTCACCGGCGGGTGCGCTTCGCCCGAAAACGCCATGCCGATGGTCCCGTGTTGTTGGGTACGATATCCTCTCCCCTGTACGCGATTCGCAAGGGGGAGATTGAACCGGTGACCACTGCGTCCGAGGTCGAACGCATCGTTGCGATGACGGAACTTACAAATGGTGGATTCGCGCTCGCAACCTACCATCGTGGACTCGTCCTGTTGCAGCCCAGTCGAGTGAAAGCATTTCATGGGCGAAATGGATTTTTCGATGAAATCGTAAACGCAGTGGACGATGCTTCCGATGGCGGGTGGTGGGTTGCAACAGCTTCTGGTGTCTTTCACTTTGACGGCACAACTTTTCGGCCAGTCGAGCGGAATGGTGAGGCCATTTCAACCTATTCGGTGGATCTCATGGAAGACTCGAGAGGTCGGCTGTGGATTGCCACGCTTGGAGAGGGAGCGTTGATGTTCGATGGTGAGCGGTGGACGCAAATCTCGACGGAGCAGGGTCTGTTCAGCAGCTCCGTCCGCTGTTTTGCTGAAGATCAGTTGGGGCGGATCTGGATTGGAACCATTTCGGGCGTTCACTGCTGGGATGGCGAAATCATCCGCAGTCTGGGGGTGGAGCAGGGTCTGCATAGCCCCTACCTGCTGTCAATGCACGTTGACGCATACAACCGCATATGGGCTTCGACCAACTCGGGATTGTATCGAATTGATGGAGTGCGTGCGGTTGAGATGGAGGCGAGTCAGGATGTGGAAGCTCCATACGTTTCCCGCACCTTCTTTTCCATGAATGCCGACAGCCGGTCCGGTTCCATCGGAGGCATGGCCGGAGGGGTCGTGCGGGTTGAAGGGGAGAACGCATCATTCCTCGACCTCTATCAGGCATTGAACATTGCTTCCGTTTTTCATGTTCTTGATGATGGACTGGGGCATCACTGGGTCACATCGAGTCGTGGACTCTTTCGCCTGAACTCGGAGGAGTTGTACGAGAGTTTGGAATCGGGACAATCGAAGATTCGGGACATCCTGCATGTCGACAGTCGGGATGGTTTGCCGTCGGATGCGATTCGTTCGATTTCCCGGGTGCACCGCGAGGGCGCGAAATTCTGGATTCCGGCAGAGCGTGGCTTTTTTCTGCTCGATGCAGAAACATTTGAGATTTCCCGGCATGTTCCGGATGCCTGGATCGATGAGGTGGAAGTCAACGGCAAGCTACTCGAGGGTGGGTTTCCGCTTCAAAAGGGTTCGTTACGAAGTGAAGCAGGATTGAGGCGATTGCAGTTTCGCTACACTGCGCCGTATTTTGGCGAACCCAGCTCCGTGCTTTTTGAAACCCGGCTGGTCGGATTTGAAGAGCATTGGAGGGAGACTACACTGAGGGAGGTGAGTTATACCAATCTGGCTCCCGGAGAATATCGTTTTGAAGTGCGGGCCATCTCCCGAACGGGCAGTGTGGGTGATCATGCCACCGCAACGTTTGAATTGATCGTTCCTGCCCAATTTTACGAAACCGTTTGGTTCTACCTGATCATCGGTTCGGTGGTGGTCTGTTTATTGTATGGAGTTGTTCACTGGCGACTTCGGTACATGCGGCAAAGCCAGCTGCGGCTGGAGCGGATTGTGGAGGATCGCACGCGAGAGATTGAAGCCCGAAAACAGGAACTGGCGGAGAGCAATACGCGACTGCACGATCTGGTACAGCTGAACAAGGAGTTTATGGGCATTGCAGCGCACGATCTTCGCAACCCGACTGCCGCCGTGATTTCACTAGCGGAACTGCTGGAAGAGGAGCTGGTCGCCCGCGGAATTTCGGAACTTCGCGAATACAGCGAAGGTATCCGGATCAGTGCGAACAACATGTCGTTCCTGATCCGAAATCTTCTCGATGTCAACCGGCTCGATGAGGGCAAAGCGATTGCTCGACTGACTGCGGTGCACGTAGGGAAGGTCGTGCAGGAGGTGTTGGAGCAATCGCACGAGGCCGCAGAACGAAAGCGCATCCGCATGGATTGCGAAGAAGCGGATTTTGCGGATTTGCAGGTGATGGCTGATCGCGGTTTTCTGGCACAGGTTCTCGATAATTTTGTATCCAACGCGATCAAGTATTCCAATATGGGTTCGGTAGTGAAGATTGGTTGCCGGGTCCATGAGGATCAGTTGCGCGTTGAGGTGGTGGATGAGGGGCCGGGCCTCACTCGTGAGGATCAGGAGCGCTTGTTCGAAAAGTTTGCCCGCCTCTCTGCAAGGCCAACTGGTGGAGAAACCTCAAGCGGACTTGGCCTGTCGATTGCCAAGCGGTTGACAGAACTCATGAAAGGGCGGATCGGTTGTGATTCCGAACGTGGACGCGGTTCGGTGTTTTGGGTTGAATTGCCGCGTGCATAGAGCTTGGAAATCGCAGTTTTTATCAGCGATCCGTGTCACTTTGAGTATTAATTGAGATATAGTCTCAAATAATGACTTGACGAATCCAGGGTGGGTTTTTAGGCATCATCGTATATGAGACTGAATCGCAGTATCAAGAAGTTTGAATGTCGTATCGCTACACTGCTGGGTGTGATGTTGACGGGGTCGCTGTCGGCATCGGTGATCCCTCCACTTCCATTTTTGGATCTCGAACCCGTGCTCGTTATCGGGTCGCCAGCCGAAATTCAATACTTGGCAGGATCAGGGTATGTGCTCGACGACGTGACGCTCGAACAGTTTCAATACCAGGACATTCACCAGGTTCTTGCACGAGTGCCGGGAGTTTATGTGAGGCAGGAAGATGGGTTTGGGCTGTTTCCCAATATCAGTTTGCGCGGTTCAGATCCCGGTCGCAGCGGCAAGGTGACCTTGATGGAGGATTCGATTCCTATCGCACCCGCTCCCTATTCGGCACCCGCTGCTTATTTCTCGCCCACGTTGGGGAGAATGGCGAGTGTCGAAGTGCTCAAGGGGTCGAGTCAGGTTCGCTTTGGTCCTCATACTACTGGTGGGGTGATCAACTATCTTTCGACACCGATCCCCGCGCAGAATCAGACCCAGCTCACCGCAAGCTACGGAAGTTTTGGGCAAGTACGGTTGCATGGCACCACTGGCGGCATCGCTCTCCGTAGCGAGCACGCTTCGCTGCACTATCTGCTTGAGTTGCACCATGAGCAGGTGGACGGATTTAAAACGATCAGGCCTGCTGCAGGAGGAGCATATGCGGGTTCCGACGATACCGGATATGAGCGTACGGATGCGATGCTGAAAGTCGGATGGAAGCGGGGTTCGCATGAGCTGAACCTGAAGTTGGGGTATGTGGAGCTGGATTCGCGAGAATCCTATCTTGGACTCAATGATGTGGATTTTGCAAATGATCCCTATGAGCGTTATGCAGCCTCACGTTTTGATGAAATCAACGCCGATCACAAACGCATGCTCCTGACATACACCTGGAGTGTTTCCGAACGTTACCAGAGTGTGGTGAAGTTGTACAACAACCGCTTTCACCGCAATTGGTATAAGCTCGATCAGGTGAACGGACAGAGTCTTTCGACTTCCATGAGATTGGATTCGGATACCTATAAGGTGCTTGATGGTAGCAAAGAGGGAACGCTGAAAGTGAAGGCCAACAACCGCACTTACCGGAGCAACGGGATTCAGTGGTTGCACCAGCTGCAGTTGGATCTGGATCATCACACGCACATTCTCGAGGGAGGTCTTATCTTGCACAGTGATTCGATTCGACGCTATCAGCATGCCGATGTCTTTGCGCAGGAGGCGGATGGGTCAATCTCCGGGTTGATCGAAGTGCGGGGACCGGACAGGGAAGGGAACCGCAAACAAGTGAGCGATGTGACGACGTTTTATGTTGTGGATCGCATCCAGATCGGGAACTTGCGACTCGAGCCAGGATTGCGTTATGAGCAGATCGAATGGGAGTACTGGAGGGCTGATGGTCGACCGAGTCCGACCTTGCGCGAAGGGGACATGTCGATTTTTGCTCCTGGGGTAGGCATGAATTATGTGCTCTCGGAGGGATGGTCTCTCTTTGGTGGACTTCATCGTGGAGTGTCTCCGGTGTCTCCCTCAGGTGCTGCTTCAGGTCTGGAGGAAGAACGCAGTCAAAGCGTGGAATTTGGGATACGCGGCAACCAGCGCGATTGGGCTGTCGAACTGGTGGGCTTCCACACGGATTTTGAGAATCTGGTGACCTCGGAGAGCATCGCCAATGGAGGAAATGATGCCAACATTGGACAGGTGCGGGTCAGCGGACTGGAATGGATGCTTAGCCGGGAGTTGCTTGTGCAGAGCGATCAACGCCTCGTTGTGGAGCTGAGTGGCACCTATACCCGTGCGGAGATTGTGGATCCTACTGACGGTCAAAGCGATCCAGAGTCCATCTTTTTTGGTGCTTTTGATGGTAGCAGAATTCCTTACATCCCGGAATGGATGCTGCAGGCAGGTCTCCACTATTCCCATTCGCGTTGGTCTGCAGGAATCACTGCTGCCTACACTGGAAGCGTGTATGGAACGGCGGATAACCGGGAGTCGGATCCTGATGATATTCGCGTCGGACGAGTGGGAAGTCGATGGGTGGTGGATGCGCAGGTCAACTATCAGATCAGCGAACAGTGGAATGCTTTTCTGGTAGCGCGCAATGTGCTGGATGAAGTTGCAATTGCAAGCCGCCTCCCACATGGACTCAGGGCAACGCTTCCCCGGAGCCTGAAAGTCGGATTGACCCTGTCTCTGTAGGGACTTGAACCGTTGCTCGGCTCATCATCTTCTCTGCAAAAGGGAAGGGGATTGGCGATTGTTGGGTCATTCCGGTAATCCATTGTCTCTGGACCATGTGCAAAAAAAAGCGAACCCGAATGGTTCGGGTCCGCCTTTATCTGAATGAAGTTTGGGCTGTTGGCAGCTGTGCGAATCACACCTTGAATTTGCCCACCTGCTCGCGCAGGGTTTTGGCAATTTCGGTGAGTTCGTGGGCGGCTGAGCTGGTGTTGTTGGCACCTTCCACAGATTCCTTCGCTGCAAAACTGACTTCCTGAATGTTCTCGGACACCTCAGTAGCTCCGGAAGCGGCATGCTGGATGTTGATGGCCAGCTGATTGATCGCTTCGGACACGTTGCCCAGGCTGCTTGAGATCTCGTTGGTAGTGACGGATTGTTCCTCAACGGCAGAGGCGATCGTTACGGCAATGCTACTGACCTCTTCAATGATTTCGGTGATCGAGTTGATCGTTGTGATTGAAGTGTGCGTCTTGCTCTGCATCTCTTCAATCTGCTTGCTGATCTGTTCGGTGGCCTGAGCACTTTGACGGGCAAGATCCTTCACCTCGTTGGCAACAACTGCAAATCCCTTGCCTGCCTCTCCGGCACTCGCCGCTTCGATGGTGGCGTTGAGGGCCAGAAGGTTGGTTTGGGCGGCAATGTTGTTGATGATCTCCACAATCTTGCTGATCTGGTTGGCGGATTCTCCCAGCTCGGACATGACGCTGCGTGCGGATTCGGCCTCACGGTTTGCCTGTCCTGCAATCTCGGATTCTTTGGCGCAATTGTGGGCAACCTCATTGATCGATGCACTCATCTGCTCAACGGCGGAAGCAACGCTCTGTGCAGAGCTGGAGAGTTCGTCTGCGGTCTTGGACATCGTGCTGATGTTGGCGGAGAGTTCTTCACCAGCTGCAGCGACCGTGGTTGAGCGATCATTCATGTCGGTGGACTTTTCAAGCATGCTGCCAGCGGTTTCGGTCATCTGACCGGCGGATTGTGCCAGGATATCGGAAGAGTCCAGGGTTTCGCGAAGAACGGCACGCAGATTTGCAAGGGACTTGTTGAGCGATTGACCGAGAATACCGATTTCATCTTTGGTAACCTGCTTGGATTCTTTGGTCAGGTTGCCTTCTGCGATGGCTTCCACCACCTCGAGAATTTCGTTCATCGGCTTGGTCATGGAGCGCGTGATGAAAATGGCAATGCCGACTCCGAGGATCACAGCAATGATGGTCAGGGCAATGACGATGTTGCGGGAGTTGGAAAGCAGTACCTGATTGGTATTGGTGTCGGTGGTGACCCGATTCATGGACTCGGTGGAAAAGCTGAGCGTCATGTCACTCAATTCATTTCCAATGGTGCTCAGCTCATCCATGTACTGGTTGAGCTGTTCCCAGTTTGCGGTGACGCGCTGAGCGGCTGTTTGATAGCTCTCGCAGGTTGCGATGATTTCATCTACCAGACCCCGGATATAAAAATCCATCGTGGAAGCCTGGGCTTTTTGCAGATCGCTGAGGATCGTTTCAAAGTCCCCGTTGGCTTCAATCACAAGTTGGGGGTCCTGTTCAGCGATTGCACGCCAGGTACGTGTGAAAACGTTTTGACCGTTGCTGATGATGGTATTGACCACATCGATGCGATCCAGGCTCTCTCCGAGAAGTTCGAGAATGACGTCCCCGGATTCGATTTCCATGGTGAGTTCGCCTGTGAAGGTCTCGCGAATCTCACGTGTTTTTTCGACAAACTCGTTGGCACGGGTGTTCACGTCTGCGCGGTTGGTCTGCAACTCATTAATGGCGGTTTCGGTATTGGCGAGAAGTGAACTGTATCGCTCCATGGTTTGCGCACCGCGCTGGGAGATGGCCACTAGCTTGCGTTTGCCGATGTCGTCCGTGTCAATGTTACGCAGTTTTGAGAAGTCATTGGAAATAGCCTCAATATTGGCACGTGCACTTTCAAGAAAACTGCTGTCTTCGGTGGAGGTGTAGGCGCGAACGACATACTGGGTGTCTTTCGCCATTTCGGCAATTTGACTGGCAATGGTCAGCTGGGGCAGGTGTTCGGTCACCGTTGAGGCTGACTTCTGCGTTGCCTGGGTCATCCCTACAACGGCGGTCAGGGCTACGATCACCATGATGACCAGCACGATCCCAAACCCGGCGAGCAGTTTGGTTCCCAAACGCAGGTTCTTGAAAAATTGGAAGCTCATAGTCGATGGTAAGATAAATGGGTTAGTTGATATTGGGCGAACACATCGCTTTTACAATTGAACGACCAACAGAGGATACACTTGAGTCCGGATTAGTTAATTTTTGATGCAAACATGACACTTTGAGGGACAGAAGGCCGCAAAGCATCGGTTTTTCGATTGTGAGAATGCATCTGTAGTGGTTTCGGGGTTACGGTCAGCTTGCTGAGTATGGAGTTTTGTGGGGTTAGCGCAGGTAGACAGGCGCAATTCCTGTCTTCGTTTCTAAGTAGGGTTGGATCTGATATTTTGTCTGTCATTCTCCTTAACCATTGATTGATAGGTATTTAAGTGGATACAGAAATGACCGTCCCCAAATTGTGTGATTGCGAAGTGCAATAAGTTGAAAAATCAATATACATTTAACTCATTGACTGAAAGGCATTTAAGGAAGCGCCAAAAGATTTTTTCTGAAAAGGTATTGACGGTGGGAAAAGAGGGGATTGTATGGGCGTTTTTCCCGACCTGGGTTGGGAAGTTCTTTGGACAGTGAAGGAGG